>JAIRQB010000221.1 GCA_031256695.1 Elusimicrobiota bacterium
TTGAGATTTGCGATAAGAGAAGGCGGAAGGACAGTCGGCTCTGGCGTTGTAACTGAAATTACGGAATAAAACTAAAATCGGAGAAATAAGATGGCTGATAGGGTAATTATCACACTGGCTTGCTCTGAATGCAAAGACAGAAATTATTATTTTGACAGGAATAAAAAGCAGGAAGGCAAACTTGAATTAAAGAAGTTTTGCAAAAAATGCGGAAAGAGAACTTTGCATAAAGAAACTAAGTAGCGCAGCGGATTGGGTTATGGGGGCATAGGCTAACGGTAAACTTCTGGTCTCCAAAACCAGATTTGGTGGTTCAAATCCATCTGCCCCCGTTTCTTTATCCGATATGTATTCCCGCTTTTGAGGGAATGATATTGCGAAACAGTTTCTGTCTTGCGAAGGAATAACACTGCGGGAAGGTTATAAAATGAATTTTATTACAAAAGCAATTCTATTTTTTAAAGAGTCTTACTATGAACTTGCAAAAGTCGCTTGGCTTGGCAAAAGAGAGGCTGTCGCTACTACAATAGTCATTATATTTTTCATTTTGATTATGTCTCTTTTTGTAAGTCTTGTAGATTTGGCGCTCGGCAAAATCATAGAGATAATCCTATAAACTTTGAGGTAAAAATGGCTAATCAATGGTATATAATCCACACTTATTCCGGATATGAGGATAAGGTAAAGAATAGTTTAGAGATGTCTGTTCAGAATTTAAATATGCAGGATGTCATCTCAAAAATTCTTGTTCCAACAGAAGATATTGTAGAAATCAAGCAGACCAAGAAAATCGTCAAAAAGAGAAAATTCTATCCCGGCTATGTTTTCATTGAAATGACAATAAATAATACGACTTATTGGCTTATAAGAAATACTGCGGGAGTGACCGGCTTTTTAGGCGGGCATAAACCGGCGCCTATGGCTCAAAAAGAAGTTGATAATTTGTTAAACGCTTTGATAAATCCCGTAGACACAAAACCGAAACCAGCAATATCATATGAGAAAAAAGAGAATATCCGCATTATAGAGGGTCCTTTTAAGCACTTGGTGGGCATAGTTGATGAAATAAATCAAGAGAAAGGAAAATTAAAAGTGATGGTAATGATATTTGGGCGTCAAGTTCCGGTTGAATTGGACTTTTTGCAAGTAGAAAAAATATAGGAGCGCATTTATGGCTACAAAAGAAAAGAAAGTAAAAACGCAGGTCAAACTGCAGATACCGGCTGGCGGGGCAAATCCTGCGCCTCCCGTAGGCTCGGCATTAGGTCCGCACGGCATAAATATAATGGATTTTTGCAAACAATTTAATGACCGGACAAAAAAGATGGAGCAAGGAATGCCTATACCGGCTGTCCTCACTATATATGAAGACAGGTCGTTTACCTTTATCACAAAGATGCCGCCGATGTCGGCTTTAATCAAAAAAGCGGCTGGGATAGCAAAGGCTTCAGGCGTTCCCAATAGGACAAAAGCGGGCAAAATCACAGCGCCGCAAGTTGAGGAAATAGCGAAAACAAAAATGCCTGATTTAAACGCCAATGATATGGAAGCGGCAAAATTGATGGTAGAAGGCACAGCAAGAAGTATGGGTATTGATGTAACAAGATAAATAAATAAATGCGGCATTTTGACGGCTGAATTTGCCGTAAATAAAAAATAGCGGGAGTAAAAGTTATTTTAAGAATTACTTTTACGCTTACCGCAAGGAGTTAAAAATGGGAAAGAGATTAAATGAAGCGGCAAAGTTGATAGACAAGTCAAAAAATTATCAACTTACAGAAGCGCTGGATTTATTAAAGCAGACTGCAAAAGCAAAATTTGACGAAACTGTTGAGATACATATAAAACTCGGCATTGACCCTAAACAGAGCGCTCAAATTGTCAGAGGGACAGTGACCCTTCCAAACGGCATCGGCAAAACGAGAAGAGTCGCTGTAATAGCAAAAGGCGAAAAGCAGAAAGAGGCTCAAGAGGCTGGCGCAGACGCCGTAGGCTCTGAAGACTTGATAGAAGAAATTTCAAAAGGAAGATTGGATTTTGACGTTTTAGCGGCTACGCCCGATGCAATGAAAGATTTGAGCAGAGTAGCTAAAATTTTAGGTCCTAAGGGGCTTATGCCTAATCCTAAAGCAGGAACTGTAACTTTTGATATAGCAGAGACGGTAAAAGATTTAAAAAAAGGAAGGGTTGAGTATAAAAATGATTCTTTTGGAATAGTCCACAGCATAGCGGGCAAAATTTCTTTTGACAATGAGAAACTTGCCGAAAATATAAAAACATTGATAGAAGCCGTAATCAAAGCAAAACCATCCGCATCAAAAGGACAATACATACGCAGCATTTCTTTATCTTCCACAATGGGACCAGGCATTTTTATAGATTCAAAACTTTAGTTTTTATGATTTTCAGCGCCGACGTAGCTCAGCGGTAGAGCAGCGGTTTTGTAAACCGCTGGTCGGAGGTTCAAATCCTCTCGTCGGCTTATACATATATAAAAGAACCCCGTCTAAAAAAGGCGCTCGCCAAAAATACTCCATAGAATTGCCTCGCTTGTCAATTTTAAAAAGGCTGGATTTACTAATTCTTTGATTGTGAAATGACGGCATTTATACATTTTTACTCCTTTTTAAGTTGAAAGTTAATTGAGTAATTTGGCATCGTAAAACGCTGCCAAA
>JAIRQB010000226.1 GCA_031256695.1 Elusimicrobiota bacterium
CGTCGCAAGACGGAATCCATTTTGCCGTTGTCGTTGTTGTGAAAAAGAAAAAGAAAACGGCAGAAAGCGGTGAACACCTTATAATAAACAGGGATTGCGGCTTCCGCCGCAATGACACCTGGGCGCTGTGCGTTTGCGCCCGACGCAAATGACACCGTTGGCGACGTCAAAGCCCAGACCCCTGGGTGTCATTCCGTCGCAAGAAGAGTTGCAAACCAAAAAGCAAGGCAACTGGAGTTGCCATCTGTAATTGGGGGCAACTCAAGAATCACATTTTAAAAGTGAAAAGTGAGAATTTACAGCAAAAGGCAAAAGATGCTTTCAATTAAAGAATTACAAATCAAATTCTCTCAAAATCAAGAGTCATATCGGAATGCTGAAATAGGCAGCGGCGTTCATTCTTTTATAAAGGAATGTTTGTTGTCGGCTGAACTTTTCAATTTAAAAGAAACTGCAACAAAAACGGATAAAAACCTCACCTTTGTCCACGACACCGAAGCAAAACAACACGGCAGACCTGACTTTGTTTTATTTATAAGCGCAGACATACAAATTCCTGTTGAAGCAAAAACTATAGGCTCAATAGACAGCGGGCAGAATCAACTTTTCAGGTATCAGTTAGATTACAGCAAACACTATGGGATTTTAACAGACGGCAGAGAATGGCGTTTTTACCGCTCAAACGGTTTTATAAAAAAAGATATTTCAGACATTATGAACAATCCAAAAGATTTTTCAGTCTTTTGGAACGGCTATATAAAGCCGCAAAATTATTACATTGAGATTTTTACTCCTTCGGGTCAGTTGGATTTTTTCAAAGACAAAATCATTTTAAACGAGTCTCAAAACAGACCTCTTTTTTTTGACGACATCACAAAAGTCATTTCTAAATTTAAATCTAAAATGTCTGCAATAGGCGTTTGGAAAAATACTGATGGAAAGAGCAGAGAAAAAGTAGCGGTAGAGACTTCATATGCTTATTTGATTCAGTTTATTCTCTATAAAGTTTTAGTTGACAATGATTTTTCCAAATTTAAAGCCCAATACTCCCGCCTCTTTTCAAAAATAAAAAAATCTCTTTTAGACAGCGACTTTTACAGCATCATCATAAATGAAATAAAAAACATTTCTGAATACATTTCTCAAAAACTGTATAAACCTTTCGCAAAAGAGCAAGAGAGCATAAATAAAAAACTTATAGATAATTTAAAACAAAACTTAACTATTGACGACATAGCGCCTTGGTTAGACATCATTGTTTTTATAGACAAATATGATTTTTCTAATTTAAAAAATGAGATTTTCGGTTTTATCTATGAGAATTATTTAAAAGATTTATACGGCGATAAAAATAAAGGGCAATACTTTACAGACCCCGCTGTAGTAAATTTTATGCTGCAAGAAATAGGCTATAGCGAAGCGCATTTAAAGAGCGCGGGGAAAGATAGAATTTCAATAATAGACCCTTCCTGCGGAGCGGGGACTTTTTTATACAGCGCTGTTGACAAAATCATTGCCGCTTTTGACGATGGGAAAGACGAGGCTTCAAGGCTGATACAAGATTTAGTTGATAAAAATATCTTTGGTTTAGACATAGAGGAATTCCCCCTATATCTTTGCGAGATGAGCATTTTGATGAAACTCCTGCCTCAAATAGTCGGTGAAAATTTTGAAAACCCTGTAGAAAACAAATTAAAAATTTTTAAGACTAAAGATTCTATTTCTGAATTTTTAGATACGGGCATAACTTCTACAAAAAAACAAATCAATTTATTTGAGCATCTTGAAAAGACGGCTCTTGACTATCCTTCTTTTATGAGAGATGAAAAGGATTTGTTAGAAATGTTAAAGAGTTTGCAAGAGAATATGGGGCAGAGGTCAAGATTTGATTTTGTAATAGGCAATCCGCCTTATATCGGATATAACGAATGTTGCAAACAAAAAATGCCTTTTACTCAGAAAATAAAATATAAAAAAGACACGACGCTGACTATGGGGAATGTCTATGGAGTGAATTTGCATAGTGTCCCCAATAGGCGTAAATCGTATCCGCCAAAGCCAAATCTCTATGTCTTTTTCATAGCGCTCGGTTTTGCTCTCTTAAAAGACGGCGGAAAAATTGCCTATATAATTCCTCAAACTGCTCTGACAGCCGGGGATTTAGACGTTTTGCGTTATCATCTTTCAAGGTATGCGAGCATTGAAAAAATTATAACTTTTGACGGAAATTTATTTATAGGACGGGGTTTAAAACAAAATGAACCCGTAGCGACGAGTTCTTTGATTTTTGTCTGTAAAAAAAGCGCTCCGAAAGAAAATCACAAGATAAAAATTGTCAATTACAAAACTTATAATGAAATTCAAGAGAGTAATTTTGAAAAGTATTTGTCGGGGCGCAATAAAGAAATTAAAGAGATTTTACAAAGCCTTTTATTGTCTAAAGTTGAAAATTGGAATTTCATAAAACAAGAAGAGATTTTTTCTGATTTCCTTAAATCTTATCAATGCAATAGCGAAGATATATCAATTTACTATGAGCATAAAATTTCAAAAATGAGATTTAGCAGTTCTTTTTATTTTGACATAGGATTTATTTTGGATAAAAAATACTTTGTGAAAGAAAGACAAGATTATTATCCTGTTTTGGATTTCAAACAAAGTTGCGGCTATTCTAAACTTCTTTTTTCGCAATACTATCCGCAAGACTTGCAAAAAATAAAGTTGACAAAAAATAGCCGATATGAGCAGTTAGGACGCAAATATAATATTGTATGGAGTATTAAAAATTTTCTAGGTTGTCATTTTACTTGCGAGCCTATAATTTTCAATATGGGAGCGGCTTCCATCATAGCCTCTGACAATAAAAAGGAAATTCTATGGCTGTTTTCACTGCTGAATTGCCGTATAACTTATTTTATTATAGAGGGAAGTTTAAAAATAAATAATGAAAAAGAGTTTCTTGTATCATTGAAATCAATCAAGCAATATATACGCATTCCAAAAATCACAAAAGACAATCAAAAAATAAAAGATGAGATTATAAAAGAGACTGAAAAAATGCTTTCTCTTGAAGACGTTTTATTAAAAGAGATAGCCGATTTTTCATCTCTTTCCATTCAGAAATTTGAAAGCATTGATATTGGCAAATCAAATATCATTCTTGTTAGAGATTTAAAAGAATACAAAGTCAAAATTAAAAACGGCTGCGAGGATTTAGCAAGACAAGCGATTAGCATCAATCTCGCAAATGCGGACGCTCTTTTGCCTATTGAAAGAGAAGTCAGTCTGCAAGAGTTAAAAAATCTCCCTGCAATAGATTTTGTCAAGCAAAGAGAAATAAAAGATTATATAGATGATTTAGTTTTTGCCTTGTATTTCAATATTCCTGTAAAAAATTTAGGCATAGAATATGCCGCAGACATCAAAAAATCAAATTCCAAAAATGAATTTTACAGACTTATAAATTAAAAAATTAAGAATTGAGAATTGAATACAATAGCGAAAACGGCAAAAAGCGAGAGCCC
>JAIRQB010000168.1 GCA_031256695.1 Elusimicrobiota bacterium
AAGCGTTCAAAAATTGAAAAAAATAAATATCTTGCTTGATAAAATTGAAGGCGAAAAACGCCCCGAGACTATGAAAGATGATTTTGAAAATCTCTTGCAAGAAACAGAATCTCAAATAAAAGCCCTTGCAAACTCTAAAAAAGCCGGAGATTTCAAGAAAAGTTTTGAAGCGTTAAAACAAGACGGGGCGAATGCTTTAAAAAGCGGGAATCAAATTTTACTTTCTAAAACTATAGAGCAGTTGAAAACTTTGCAAAATGAATCCTATTGGGCTAATGATTTGAATTGGGTCAAGGCTTTTGCTTATTGGAAGAGCGTTTTTCACAAAGTCTTTTGGAAAAACAGCAAGCAGGCTAAAATTTATCTTGATAGAGGCGAAGAGGCGGTTAAAAACAATAATATGGACGAGATTAAAAATTCTTTGCGCGGGCTTTGGTCTCTATTGCCTCCTCAAATGCTGCAAAAAAACAGCGGCGGCGAAGTTGAAATATCGGGGGTAATGCGCTAATGGAAAATTTTATTTTAAACAATGCTTTCGGCATTTTAGGGCTTATGCCCGATGTCTCTCAAAAAGAAACAGCAAAGCGCTCGGGGGATTTAGAAAAACTCATAAATATAGATGAAATTCCAAAATACCCCTGCGATTTTGGAGTTTTTCAAAATTTAAGAAATCTAAATTCAATAAAGGAAGCGCAAACAAATCTCTCAAATATGAAAAAGAAAATACTCCATTCTTTTTTTAGAGTTTACGCTTTATCTGAAAGAGAAAACGCCGCCCTTGCCGAGTTAGAAAATAATTTTACTTTTGAAAATATAAAAAATTATGCGGCGGCATTTAAAAATGCGCAGGCAAAGAAAAACGCCGCTGTTTTGATGTTTTTGTTTTTATCTCAAAATAAAAGTTTAGACGGCGATGCGGCTTTTCTTTTAATTGAAATTTGGAAAGAATTATTGACGGATAAAAAACATTTTCAGAATTTCAAAAAATTGTTTTTATTAAGCGATGAGATAGGAGTAGACGAAAGCGTTTTAGACGGAAGTTTTGAAGAAATAAAAAAAAGCATAGCCGCATCTCTTGCCGATTTGCCGCAATTTGAACGCAATAGCGCGGCAATATCTGCGGTAATGGATGCATTTTCTTTGGATAGTTCAGAATTAAACATTAAACAAATTGACGAATGCTATGAGAAAATAGACGAGGCTGTAAAAAGCGTAAACAATGCCGACAGAAGCGACTTGTCTTTTTTATTTTTGATTCTAAAAAACGAGATAAAAATTATTGAGAGCAATTTAAATAAATTGATTGATTTCAATTTATATGAGAATGCGCAAAGCATAAATATAAGGGATAGGATTGCCGAAACATTAAATTTTCAAATTATGCAGCCGGCGCTAGCGGCAAAATTTGATTCCATTTCTGTTTTTACGCAAGTCGGGCTTTTAGACATCGCTATTGAAATATGCGGGACCGCTGTTTTCAGAGCGGTATTAGAAGATAAAAGAGACAAAATGCTTTATATTTTTAAAGAAGTTTTAAATGAAAGCAGAAGCAAAGTTTTTGAGGATTTGGCGGGCAAGACAAATCTTTACAAAAGACCGGTATTGCAGACATTTAACAGCGATGGAACAATATTTTTTGATTTAACCTTTTTAGAAAAGATTCTCATTGTTATAAACGTATTAAAAAGGCAGAAACAAAATACTTCTCAAAATCAAAACAACTCAGAGAAAAACAGAAAAGCGCCCGATTTGCGGGAGAATATCGGCTGTTACATTGTTGTTGTTATAATCGCCGTATTATTTTTGTTTGCCATATGTTCGGAGCAAAATTCAAAGACAGAAAGCCAAACTCAAACGCAAAATGCCAATCTTAAAGAACAGCCTCTGCCTCAAAATGCGGCAAGAGCAAATCTAACTAAAAAGCGGGAAAATATTCCTTTTAAAGTTTCAGCCTCAAAAGACGCCCACTATTACATAAAACTTGTAGATTTTTATACGGGAAAGGATGCTTTTCTTTTATTTGTCAGAGCGGGACAAACGGCTGAAATTGAAGTCCCCGCGGGCATTTATAAAATTAAATATGCAAGCGGAGAGACAAGCGGCAAGTGGTATGGCTGGGATTATCTATTCGGCTCAAAAACCTCTTATAGCGCTTCCGATGAAAAATTGAGTTTTGAAATTTCAGGCGGTTATGCAAGAGGACATCAAATAACTTTATACAAAGTCAGGGACGGCAATTTTAGGACGCAAACAATAAAACCTTCGGATTTTTAAAATGCAAAACACAAAACCTTTATTTCCAAATAAATACAAAATAAAAGATATTGAAATAGACTGCCGTATTGCTTTAAAAAAAGATATTGAAATATATTCTCTCTCAGACAAGCGTTTCTTAAATGTCTGTTTAGACCCTTCTATTAAAATCTTGCCTAAAAAATCCGCAGAACTCGGTTTTTTTGAAATAGAAGTCAAAGGAAAATTTTATAAGGCTTTTATATCGCAAAAATCTCAAGCCGCAGACATAGAAAAAACGCTTGAAAGTTTGACGAAAATTTCCGGTTTTGACGCGGTAGCGGGAATGGGCGCTTTAAAACAAAAACTTTATGAAGACATCATAGTTCCCATCTCAAAAAGCGCAGAGTTTGAAAAATTTAAAATCTCCGCGCCAAACGGCATACTGCTCTATGGTCCGCCCGGTTGCGGTAAAACTTATATAGTTAGGAAATTATCAGAAGAGATAAAACATCATTATTTTGAATTGAGGCATTCTGATTTCGCTTCAATTTACGTCCACGGCTCTGTAATAAAAATAGGCGAAATTTTTGACAAAGCAAAAGCCTCCGCTCCGTCTCTTATCTTTATTGATGAAATAGACGGCTTATTCCCCGATAGGGCTGGTTTAGGCGGCAATCAGCAATATAAAAGAGAAGAAATAAATGAATTTTTAATGCGTCTAAACGATGCGGGAAAAAATAAAATTTTAGTTATAGGCGCTACAAATCAAATAAATTTAATAGACAAGGCTGTTTTGCGCTCGGGCAGATTTGATAAAAAAATTCTCGTTCCGCCGCCTGATTTTGAAAGCAGAAAACAATTGTTTGAATTTTATACCGCAGACAGACCCGTCAGCGGCATTGATTTTGACGCTTTATCTGAAAAGACATTGCATTACTCTTGCTCCGATATAGAATTGATTGTCAATGAAGCCGCCCGCGCCGCCGTCAGCCGCTCTCTGCCGCATTTAGACAATGCGCTCTTATTAGAATTCATTTCAAAAACTCCGTCCTCTCTGCAAGAAACTTATCTTTAATATCCCTCTCAAAATTTAATTAAAAAACAATCTTTTTAGTATTTTGACGCTTTTACCTGCCTCCGAGCCGATTTGGGTGAAAATGATATAATCCAAAAATAAAAAAACAAGATAAAAAGGAGTAAAAATATGGACGACAAATTGAAAATTGCAGGGTTAGAACTTGAAAGCAGAATTTTTATAGGCAGCGGAAAATTTCCAAACAACGCTTTAATTCCTGAGATAATAAAAGCATCGCAGGCGCAAATAATAACTGTCGCTGTGCGCAGATATGACTTTGAACATCCGAAAGAAAATATGTTGACATTCATACCCACAGGCGTTTGCATTATGCCCAACACTTCAGGCGCAAGAAATGCAAAAGAAGCGGTAAATATAGCCCGCATAGCGCGCGAGGCTGTAGAAAGCGTTTTGATAAAAATTGAAATCATAAATGACAATAAATATTTATTCCCCGACAATTATGAAACTGCCCGCGCTTGCGAGATTTTGGCTAAAGAAGGTTTTAAGGTTTTTGCTTATATGAATGCAGATTTGCCTTCGGCAAGAGATATGAAAAATGCAGGAGCAGCCGCAATTATGCCTTTGGGTTCTCCTATTGGGACAAATAGAGGTTTGCAATCGCTTGAGATGATAAAAATTTTAATTAGAGAAATTGACGCGCCTATAATAGTTGATGCGGGGCTCGGCAAACCCTCAGACGCTTGTCAATGTATGGAATTAGGCTGCGCCGCTGTGATGGCAAATACGGCAATCTCGTCAAGCGAAAATCCTGTTTTAATGGCTGAAGCCTTTAAGGATGCAGTTGCCGCAGGCAGAAAGGGATATTTGGCAAAACTTGGCAAACAATCTGAAACGGCTAAAGCCTCCTCGCCTCTTACGGGCTTTTTAAGAGACGGCTTTTAAACAATAAAAGCGGGAAACGGGAATTGAGAATTAAAGATAAAAATAGTTAAGAGTTAAGAGTTAAAAGTTAAAAGTTAAAAGTTAAGGAAAACGGCATATTAAAGTAGCAAAAGGCGCAAACACATAGCGCGGCGCAAACACATAGCGCGGCGCAAACGCATAGCGCTGCCGCAATCCATTTTGCCTTTGCCGTTAACTAATAAGTCGGCAGAGCGGACTGAAGCGCTAAGAAAAAGCGTAACCAGTAAAAATAAAAAGGAGCAAAATCGTTAGATTTTGCGCAACCTTCATCTCAAAAATTTCAGCCCGCAAAACCAAGTCTAAAGGCGGCGAATGGGCTGCAGAAATTTTTGAATGTAGAGTAGAAGGACTTGTTAACAAAAAGGAGAAAGAAATGGAACTTTTTAAAATGGCAAAAGAAGCAATGCAGATGAAAAGCAAGATGGGCGAAATTGATAAAAAATTAAAAGAGATAGTCTTTGATGCGGAATACAAAGGGGTCAAAATAAAGGCAAATGCTAAAAGCGAATTTTTGGCTTTGGAAATTCCGCAAGATTTGCTATTAGACAAAGCAAAGGCTGAAAAAATAATTTTAGACGCTTTTAACGCCGCTTCTTCAAAAGCTCAAGAGAAAATGGCGCAAACTTCAAAAGAGATGATGAGCGGCTTAAATATTCCCGGGTTAAAATAGCGAAAAACTATATCTAAATGCAGGGGGTTAAAATGTCTGTCAAAACACAAGTCTCAAAATTGCAAAAAGCGCGTTACAATTTTCGTCCCAGTATGCCCGATGTTTTAAAAAACAGTCCCGCTTCAATTAAAATTCAATACGGGGCTAAATCTTACCCTGAAACTCACAAAGAAGAAATCAAAGGATTTTTTCCAAACACTTACGGCGCTGAAACTGTGAAATTTCAAAAAGGCTCAAATGCTGAAATCAAGAAAAAGAAAATCAAAATCGGCGTCGTCCTCTCGGGCGGGCAGGCTCCGGGCGGGCATAATGTCATAGCGGGTATTTTTGACTGCTTAAAAAAAGCAAATCCTAAAAATGTTTTGCTCGGATATTTAGGAGGACCTTCGGGCATTTTAAAAAATGAATTCAAAACTCTTTCCGCTAAAGAAATAGACGCTTATAGAAATACGGGCGGTTTTGATTTAATTAAATCAGGACGGACAAAGATAGAAACAGAAGAGCAGTTAGAAAAAACAAAAGAGAATTTAAAAAAATCCGCAGTTGACGGACTCATCATTATCGGCGGGGACGATTCAAATACAAATGCGGCAGTCCTTGCCGAATACTTTAAAAAAGACGGCGAAATGCTCTCAGCAATAGGCGTTCCTAAAACCATAGACGGCGATTTGAAAAACAAAAATATAGAAACTTCTTTCGGTTTTGATACCGCCGTAAAAATTTATTCCGAGCTCATCGGCAATATCTGCCGCGACGTAAATTCCTCTCAAAAATACTGGCATTTTATAAGGCTTATGGGGCGCAACGCTTCTCACATAACTTTAGAAGCCGCTTTTCAAACTCAGCCAAATATCGCTTTAATCGGCGAGGAAATCAAAGAAAAGCAGATGACTCTTTCTCAAGTTGTTGACGATATTTGCAAAGTCATAATTTCAAGGAGCGCAAAAGGCAAAGATTTCGGCATAGTTTTAGTCCCCGAGGGGCTTATAGAATTTATACCTGAATTTAAAGAACTCATTTCCTCTTTAAACGAAGTCCTGTCAGCAAATGAAAGCGAAATCACAGCCGCCTCTATATCCGACAAAGAAAAAAAAGAATTTATATCCTCAAAACTCCCGCCTCATCTGTCTGAACTTCTAAACGCCATTCCTCACAATATCGCTATGCAATTATTGCTTGACAGGGACCCTCACGGCAATGTAGTCGTATCGCAAATAGAGACAGAGAAACTTTTAATAGAGATGGTTAAAAAGCAGTTGGAAATTTTAAAACAAAGCAAAAAATACGGCGGGAAATTTGCGGCTATAAACCATTTCTTTGGATATGAAGGGCGCTGCGGTATGCCTTCAAATTTTGATGCAAATTACGCTTATTCTTTAGGTTATGCGGCGGCAATACTCGTCTTAAACGGATTAAACGGCTATATGGCTTGCGTCTCAAATTTAATAAAAGAGCCTTCTAAATGGCTTTGCGGCGGCATTCCCATTACAATGCTTATGAATATTGAAAGGAGAGCGGGAAAAGATAAACCCGTGATAAAAAAAGCGCTCGTTGATTTGAATGGAGCGCCTTTTAAAACATTTGAAAAGTTGAGAGAAACTTGGGCTGAAAATGAAAATTATATTTTTCCAGGTCCCATACAATTTTTCGGCGCAAAAGAAGCGGCTGACGCCGTAACCTTTACTCTCCGCTATGAGCGCAAAAAATAATGGGCTTAAAAATAGGCGGCATAGAATTAAAGAATAATATCTTTCTTGCGCCTATGGCGGGGATTAGCGATTTTCCTTTAAGGTCATTGGCTAAAGAAAACGGAGCGGGGCTTGTCTATACTGAGATGGTCTCGGCAAAAGCCTTGCTCTACGGCGATAAAAAGACAAGAAAACTTTTCTATTGCGAGGATGCAGAAAGACCGATTGCCTTTCAAATTTTTGGAAGCGCCGTAAATGAAATGGGCGAGGCTGCTAAAATAGCCGCAGATTTAGGCGCTGATATTATAGACATAAATTTGGGCTGTCCCGTCAGAAAAATAGCAAAAGCAGGCGCGGGCGCAAAATTGCTTGAAAATGAAAAAATGATTGCAGATATTTTGGAAAATACCGTCAAAAAAGCGTCTGTCCCCGTCACTATTAAAACGAGATTGGGCTTAAAGAAGGGAGAAGAGACGGCGAGCCGCGTCCTTGAAATTTGTTGTCAAAGCGGGGTTAGAGCGATGGCGCTTCACGCAAGATACGCTTCACAAGGGCATAGCGGAGAAATTGATTTTGAAACTTTTGCCAAAGTCTGCGCGAATGCAAAAATACCAATTATCGCAAACGGCTCTATAATAGATGAAAACTCCGCTCAAAAATTCAGCGCTGTTAAAAATTGTTCAGCCCAGATGATAGGCAGAGGAGCAATAGGCAATTACTCTATATTTAAAAGGCTTGATTCTTTTTTAAACAGAAGAATTTGTCTGCCGCCGCCTTCCTTAAAAGAAAGAACAGAATATTTAAAAAAACATTTTGAAAAAGCCTTTGCTTTTTACGGAGAACAAAGGGCTGTAATTTTAATGAGAAAGACCATTCCCTATTATCTTAAAGATTTCCCGGAAGCCTCAAAATTTAGAGCGCTATTTAATCAAGCGCAAAACAGAATGGAATTTGAAAAACTTATAACAGAAATTGAAAATAAAATAGAAGCATAGTTTAAAAAAATGATTAAAGGAGTTTCAAATGAAAAAAATGTTCATTCATTTACTTTGTTGTTTTATTCCGTCAAAG
>JAIRQB010000124.1 GCA_031256695.1 Elusimicrobiota bacterium
GGAACGTATAGAAAACCGCCATTTGACGCTCTATTTTTAATGCCCAACATATGCGGGATATTCGTCATAGTAAAAGAAACGCCGCTATCAAATCCTATTGTTCCATTTGATTGAGCGCCTTGCGATTCATTGCCAATAAATTCCATAACGCTATTTGCTATCGCTATATCGCCATTTACAGAATAAATTATGCCGCCATTAAATCTTGCTGTGTTTGAGGTAAATATCAAAGTAGAACCGTTGAATTCTAAACGCCTATTCAAATTGCCCGCCGGACTGCCGGCATTATTGGAAAGATATATAACTCCGCCTTGTTGATATGAATAATTGCCGGTAAATTCTACACGGGTATTGTTAAATGAAATCGTCACTCTGTTTTTGGTGTAAGCGTGCGACTCCAAAGAAAGGGCGCCGCCGCCGGTATTTGCCGTATTGTTTGTAGCGGCAATATTATTTCTAAAAATTATTGTTCCATTGTTAAAAGTTAATTTATTGTCATAATCCTGAACGAAATTTCCGTTTATACCGCCGCCGCTCTTTGTAGCAACAGCGTCCTCTATTATAAATTGTCCCGTAGGCAATAAATTAAACTCCACTATCGTAACTCCCGCATAATTTTGCCACCCTAAATACATACTCCCGCCCCATGTCCCGCGCGCGCCGCTAAATCTCATATACCTGATATTGTTTGCTTTAAATGTCCCTCCGCGAACGCCAAGATCGCCGGAATCATAATTGCCGCTGTTATTGCCAATGAAAGTTGTAGAAGTTATATTGAAATTCAATACGGCATTATTGCCGACATAAATAGCGCCGCCGCCAGGATTGCCGCCGACATTATTGCTGAAAATAGCGGAATTGCCTGTTATCGTAGCCGTATAAGGACTGACAAACCTTATAGCGCCGCCCGCCGCGTTGCTATTGTTCATATTGCTGTCAAAGGTAACTAAATTTGCCGTCAAATTTATAGCGCCTGCGCCGTTTATCTCAATAGCGCCGTTTGGCTGTTGATTACTAAAAGACGTATCTGCCAAATTTGACGACCCATTCCAATACCAAGTTGCGCTGCCTGCTTTTGTGGAAAATAAAAAAAGCAAAAGCGCACAAAACGCTATTGCTTTGAGAGAAATGAGAAATGGAAAGAATTGAGGATTAAAGACAAAGTCTACACAACGGCAAAATGGATTCCGTCTTGCGACGGAATGACACACTGGGTTTGGACTTTTGTCCGTTTTTGTTTCTGCTATTTGCCTTTCAAAAGGAAAATGGATTGTGGCGCGCTATGTGTTTGCGCAGCGCTGTGTGTTTGCGCACGCCGCAATGACACCCAACCGTTGCGCGATTGCACCGCGGCAATATCTTTATCTGCAAATTTAAACCATTCCTCAATTTCTTTTTTCATAAAGCGCCTTCCAAGTTTTTGATACAGCGTCCCAAAAAGAACTCCCATCCTCCATTAGATTATTGAACTCGGCTCTTGAATAGATTATTACATCCATATGATATTTTTTATTTGTATCCAACAATAAATTGCTGACATTTATATATATTTTAAATTTTTCACTGCTTGTTTTAACGATATTGAAATTATCCAAAATCACAAGCAAATCAATATCGCTGTCTTTATCCGCCGTTCCTTTGGCGTAAGAGCCGAATAAAACTATTTTGTAAGGGTCTGCGGGTTTTAAACGCTCTACTATTTGATTTATTACATCATTTCCTAATTGCATTTTTGCTGTCCTTTGACTATTTAGAAATTTAAATATAGACGATATTTGCGGAGTTTTTAGACGACGGGATTATACTATTTTGCGATTTGCCGAGACTAAATAGGCAACCGTAAAACATTGCCTTAATTTATATAATCGCAAAAGAAGCAAAAGTCAAAGGAGTTTTACGGTATAGGGAGGAACAATGCCTCATTTTTACGCGCCGCCTCAAGATATTAAAAATAGCCGCTTTATTATTTCAGGAGAGCAAGCGCGCTATATCGCCGCAGTCAGGCGCTTTAGAGAAGGCGATGAAATAGCGCTTTTTGACGGACTTGGAAAATCGTATAAAGCGCAAATTTTGGAAATATCCAAAGGCAAAGACGGATTTGAAATAAGAGGACAAATTTTATCTTCCCTTTATAGAAAAGAAAGAATAGAAATAAATATATGGACTGCAATTCCAAAAGGCGACAGATTTGAGTTTTTGATAGAAAAAAGCGCCGAGATAGGCGCTTCAAAAATCGTCCCTTTGATATTGTCAAGAAGCGTTATAAAAGAAATTTCAGACAATAAAATTGAAAGATTAAGAAAAATATCCGTATCCGCCTGCTCTCAATGCGGACGGAGCGAAATTATGCGCATAGAAAAGCCGCTCTGTTTTATAGAAGCGGCAAAAGAAGCATCTCTGCAAACAGGCGCTCTCAATATCTTGCCTTGGGAGAGCGAAGAAAAAAATTCTTTTATAAAAATTCTGTCTGAAAACAAAACTGAAAGGATAAATATTTTTATAGGACCGGAAGGCGGTTATGAAAATGAAGAGATTGAATCCGCTAAAAAATTAAATTTTAAAACCGCAACACTGGGAGACAATATCTTGAGGATAGAGACAGCCGTTTTAACAAGTTTGATTTTGACGGTAAATTTGCAAAGCGAAAACCGCAATTGACAATTGCGCTTGCCGTCTTGATTTATATTTTTATTTTTGGAGTTTTACGCTATTCTTGTTTGCAGCGTTTACAATTTGACTTTTTTATTTTCTGCAGAAATACCCGCCTTAAAATCAATCAATCTGACGTTTTTATTTTTCAGCGTTCCAAAAACAATAACTCTTTCAATCTTTGCGCCGCTGTATTTTTTTAAACAAAGTTCCGTTTCTTTTTGTAACTGCAAAGATAAAGCGTTACGGCTTTCGCTGATTAAATCTGCATTTGTCCGCAAAATCAAAACCCCGTCTTTTACCGATTCAAAATCAAGTTTTAAATTAGACAACAGCGCGGCAAGAAAGGGATTGCGCCCTGCGCTAGACATCACAGAAGAAACTATAAGGCGCCCGACAAATTCCTCTAATCTTATATCGCGCTTATCTAAAGTCGCCGCCGCCGCTTCAGACGGACTTTTAATCTCAATAATATTCCTTGAAGAAAAATCGTCAATAGAAATGCGCATATAATAATAAGACTTAAAGTCGTCTATATTTTGAATTATTCTAAACAAAACGCTCTTATCTTGAGGATAGGCGTTTACAACGGCAAATTTAATTTCAGAATCGCCGCTTATTACAGTTCTAATTGCAGCAGTCAAAGCGCCGTTGATTTTCTTAAAAGATTCTGCCGCATCTGTATCTTTTTGCGGCGCATCCGTTCCTAAATCTATGTCTAAATAAACAGTGTTTGGAAAAAGAAAAACTTTTGAATCTATGCCGTATTCTTTTTTTAAAAGGTTTATGAGGTCTGCTGCGAGATTTTCTTTGCGATAGGTGACGTCTGATGAGCAGGAATAAAAAACAAATGCGGCAAAAAAGAATACCGCCGCTTTTAAAATTTTCATATTTTTCCGCAAAATATTATTTCTTTTTTGTTTAAGGCTCATTTGCCGCGCTTTTGCCGTTTGTTTA
>JAIRQB010000139.1 GCA_031256695.1 Elusimicrobiota bacterium
GGTTTGGGGTTTGACGCTGGCGCGAGTATGACAACACTGGAGCGAACGCTTTGACGCCGCCAACGGCGTCATTCCCGAGTTGCCCTCTATAAATAAGGCAACTCAAGAAGGCGGGAATCCCTGTTTGTTATAAAGTGTTCACCTTTTTGCTTTTTGCTTTTTGCTTTTGAAAAAAGAAAGGAAACGGCAAAAATGGATTGCGGCTTCTGCTTTTTGCTTTTATTTAAAATGGATTCCCGCGCTCCGCGCGAGAATGACAACGATGGTAAACGGCAACAGGGATTGCGGCAGCGCTATGCGTTTGCGCACGCCGCAATGACACCTGGGCATTATTACGCCGACAAATTACTAAAGAGTTATTTGGCAGCGTTTTACGCTGCCAAATAACTCAATTAACTTTTTAATTTCCTTTCAAAAACCCGTATTCATAAACTTTCTTTTCTATTTGTTTTGCCAGCGCAGACATAGCGACTGAAAGTTTTGCCGTCAAATCATTGAAAGTCTCATCGTCAGATTTATTTTTCATCTTGCCCGTATCCAAATCGCGCCCTTTGAAAAATTCTTTTATATCATAAAAAGAAGCGTTTGCTTGTTTAGGATTTTTAGAAAAATAGTATTTCCAAATATTAAGCCCCGCCTCATAGACGACGGCAGAAGCCGCAGATAATTTTTTGTCTTTTAAGAAGTGCGCCGTAAAGTTTGAGGCAAAACTGTTTTTGCTGCCTATTTCATAATATACAGGCAATAAAAAATCTTATAGTCAGCGTCTTATTTACATATATTTACTCAAATCAGACTGCAACAATGAAATGGCATTTTGAACAATTTTTTCTTCTAACGGCTTAAAATGTTTATGAATTGGCGAATTTATATCCCTTTCGCCTTTTAAGAATGTAAAAATATTTAAATTTACGTCTTCAAAATAACTCATAATTGAATGCGTAGATTGAGCGCCGAATACTGTTTCAGGCAATTTTGAATAATCCCCGCCGAGTTGGCTTTCAAGTTGAAACAAATAACAAGAGATATTTGGATATACCGTTTTTAACAAATGAAAATCTATAAGTATTCTTTTTATCATTGCATTTTCAGCATATGCCTTGCATTCTATTCCCATAACAAATTTGCCGTCAATAAAGATATGTTTGTCAACGCTCAAGCCGTAATAATACTCGTCTATATGCTCGCTGATATATTGTCTAACTTTTTTATTTTTTAAATTTTCAATATAAGATTTTTGTATTGGAATTTTTATCTTTTTTGAATTGATTTCTAATCTCTCTTTCTTTCCTTTTAAATTTGCCCAAGCCAATTTAATAATCTCCTCTGTTATAACCTCTTGCAATCTCCCTTTAACTGTGCGCACTACGCCCCCATATGCCCTGTCCGTCTCCTCTTTTGCTTTATCGTCTATTACTCTTACAACATAGTTATATATCCTTATTATTTCAGCGGCGCTTGCAGTATTTCCATATGGTATTTTCAGTTCAGAAAACATATTTTAAACCCCCTTGTTTTTTTGATTAAACAAAGTATCCGCTTCTTTGAGCCGTCTCCTTGCCGTCTTGCAATACGCCTCGTCAATATCAATGCCTATAAATTTTCTATCAAGTTCTTTTGCAACTTTTGTAGTTGTGCCTGCGCCGTTGAAAGGGTCAAGGACAATATCGTTTTTGTAAGAGAATAATTTCACCGCTCTTTTTACTAACTCTTCAGGAAACATAGCGTCGTGTTTATATTGTTTCATTTTCCTTTCTGGCGCGATAGACCATTTGCCATAAACCCACTTCTTAAACTCGTCGGCAGAAATATCAATATCGTCTTTGTTGCCGTCTTTTTTTAAAGAATTTTTACAAAAAATCTCAATAAACTCCCAAGAGTATTTTAAATATGGAGATGAAGGACTTTGCCAACTGCCCCAAGTGCAGTATTTGCAGTTGTAATTATTTTTTTCCCAAATAATTTCGCCTTTCCATATAAGACCTTCTCTAAAAAAGAAATTACTTACTATGTGATGCGTCGGAATATAATCTGAAAATAAAGGCTGAATATTTAAAATAAACCGCCCGCTGTCTTTAAGAACTCTAATACACTCTTTAAAAACAGCAAACAATCTCTCAAAATAATCCTCCCATATATTTACATCGTTTGTATTGTTATAGGCAATTCCGAAATTATACGGCGGGGAAGTTAAAACCAAATCAATGCAGTTGTTAGGAAGAGTTTTTAAAAAATCCAAAGAATTTGCGCAATGAATTTTATTAACTAATTTTTCTGAAATTTCATTGTTGTCCTTTGAGAAGTTTTTTTGATAATACTCATAACCCAATCTCTTTTTCTTGTTTTCATCTTTGTTTTGAACTTTTTTCGCTTTATTAAAACTCTTAAAAACTATTTTGCCGTTTGCTGAAGAAAAAGAGCGGATTTTCAACAATTCATTTATAACATTGCCTATTAAGCGGTTATTTTTGCTTTGATATTCAATATATTTCATATCAACAATATCAAAGTTCAAAACAATATTGCCGCCGTCTAATTCAGAATGTATCCCCGCCGTATTTAATATCTGAAATGCCGACATAATATCTTTATCAGAATACTCGTTTTTTATAGAAATAGTTCTGTATTGTTCCATAAAAACCTCCGTCTATATATTAGTTTGAAGCCGTCTTTTTAATTTTCCAAAGTCATTGCGGCGCGCCAACATCGCATAAATATTTGTAGGCGTTTTTTTACACTCAAAGAAAATATGCTCTGCGGCAAAATCTATCCAATCAAAACTGACAGAAGCCGCAGGAAAATGAAAATACTCTTGAAAGACATTTTTGACATTGGCTTCGCTGCCCGCTGTTTTCATCTGCTCTGAAAGACTTTTATTAGCCGATGAGCAATCTTTTTTATTTGAAGACGGCATTTTCATTTTTTTACCTCGTAAAGTATGACAATGACAGCGGCAAACAGGGATTGCAGCGGCGCTATGTGTTTGCGCACGAGCGCCGGCTTCTATCTAAACCGCTCAGCGCGCTTGTCTCTATCAGATTGCCACGACGCAATAACCACCCGATGTTTTGGCTTTTAGCGTTCGTTTGTTGTCCAGTGTTCATAACTTGTTAACTTCCCGCTTCTCAATTTTTGAATTTGTCAGTTTTCCGTCTTATAGCGGAAATTCTCTCAAGCATCGGCGGATGAGAGTATTCTAAAAACACTTTGAATTTATGCGGCGATAAATTTGAAAGATTGTCAACAGAAAGTTTCTTTAAAGCATTTATCATATCAAGAGGCTTCTTATAAGTTCTGACTGCATAATTGTCTGCGGCATATTCGTGACGTCTTGAAATAATGTTTGACAAAATCTCTGTTATAAAAGAGACAGGCGAATATAAAAAGCCGAAAAATATAATCCCCGCATAAACGGATATATTTTGCATAAAGAAAGCCTCAAAAAGAAAAGGCGAATTGATAAAAAAAGACAAAAGAAAAAACATAAAAGCCGCATTTATCAATGAGAAAAACAGCCCTTTGCGTATATGCCCTAATTTAAAATGACCCATTTCGTGGGCTAAAATATTTGTGAGTTCTGAAACGCTGTGTTTTTGTATTAAAGTGTCAAAAAGGACAATGCGGCGGAATTTGCCGAAACCCGTAAAAAAAGCATTTGTTTTAGTTGAACGTTTTGAGCCGTCCATTTTAAAAAGCCCTTTCATCTTAAAATTTTCTTGTCTTGCATAATTTTCAACGGAATTTTTAAGTTCGCCGTCTTCTAAAGGCGTATATTTATTAAAAAGAGGCATTATTAAGACGGGATAGACGAAAGTTAAAAGCAGTTCAAAAACCGTAACAGCGGCAAAAGCATATAGCCAAGCCAAAGAGCCGAAATGCAAAAAGAACCAAATCATAAGGCTAAAAACCGCTCCGCCTATAATGCCTGCTATTAACCAACTCTTCAATATGTCTAATATAAAAGTTTTAGCGGTAGTTTTGTTAAAGCCGAATTTTTCCTCTATTACAAAAATGGAATATGCTGAAAAAGGAATTTTTAAAACTTCTACGGCAAACATCAAAAGCCCCGCAAAAATAAGCCCTGTAAGGATTTCATTAAAACCAAAGGAGCGCGCAAAAACATCAACAAAATTAAAACCTCCGCAGACAATAAAAATAATTTGAAGTATGAGGAAAAAAGAGGAATAAAAGAGAGAAAAGACAGTATTTGTTTTCAAATAGTCTTGCGAAGTTTTATATTTTTGCGCATCAAAATATCCTTCAAATTCTTGCGGAATTTCATCTGATATATTTTTTAGATTGAGTAAATCCGTCGCCGTTTCAATAATCCAAACGCACAGCATAAATGAGATGATGACGATTGTGTAGATATTCATTTCAAGTCCTTTTATTCTTATTTCTTTTATCTGATTTTAGAAACAATTATTTTAGAGATTTAAAATTCTCTTTGCGGCAATTCCTATAAAAAATGAAATTACAGTTACAGAAAAACTGATAAAAAGCATTTCCTTAAATCTTTTAAAAAAGGGAAGCGATTTTGCCGTTGAAATATAATAATTAAAAACTGCAATTATTGAGACGGCAAAAATGACGGTTAAAACAAAGGCTTTTGCAAACATATCTTTTGAAAAAATAAGATAAGGCAAGACGAGAAAAAAAACTGTAATTATATAGGACGTTCCCGTGTAGAAACTTGCGCGAAGCGCTTTAGGATTTCCATTGGAAGTTTCTGCCAAATAATTTGACGCAGACATTGACAGCGCCGCGCTTATTCCCGTAATTATCCCGGCAAGCGCTATAAGTTTTGTGTCGCGCAAAGCAAAAGTCATGCCTGAAAGAGCGCCTGTAAGTTCCACCAAAGCGTCGTTTAAACCCAAAACCATAGCGCCCGTATACTGAAGCCTTTCCTCGTCAAGCATAGCGATAAGAGCATCCTCGTGCTTTTGCTCTTCTTTAATAATAGCGTCAATTTGCGGGAAGGCACTCAACAAGTTTTTATAATTTGAAATAGTCTTAATCTCTGATTTTTCCATAACTTTTATCGCAAATGTATAGCCGAAAACATAATGCAAAAATATATGAAAATAGGCTCTTATGCGGCTTGGAGATATGTTTTTGCCTGCAATTTGACGCCATAAAAGCCGATGATTTGTTTCGTCTTGAGCTATTTTTTTCAAAATCTCTTTATTTTTCTCATCTTTAGAATGCAGCGCTATATGATTATAGACTGCGGCATCTTCTGCCTCTATTTTTTGATATTTCATTATCGCGCTCAACAATTTTGCATCAATGCCTGCATCTGTCATTTTTTTTACATCCTTATCCGTCTTTCTATTTTTATACAGCGCGCTTTTTAATTGCGCTTTTTTAACGCCTGTTAGACTTGCCGAAAATTTATGCATCTATCTGCAAATATAGGCAAAAGGGCAATTGCCGCAAGCAATAAAATCATCGCTGTCAAATTCAAAATAATCGCCGCTGTTTATTTCTTCAAGCGTCTTTTTAAGCGCCTCTATACAAACGGCGCAATCCTCTTCCCTATTTTCCGTATTCTCAAAAAAATCCTTTAACTCCGCCTTGCGCATATCGTAAAAACCGCAAAACAATACTTTTTTATCTCCCGCATTTTCTCCGTCTTGTGAATTTTCAAAAATATATTTATACAGCGGAAGTTGATAAGAATCTGCCGCCTTTTTTATTTCTTTGCGCGTAAAGAGCCAAGCATCTTTCATCTTCTGAAAATGTTTTTGGCGAAACTGCGGGATTGCGCCCGTCTTATAGTCTATAACAGCGCAGCCGTTTTCCAATTCATCTATCCTGTCTATTTTGCATTTCAACTTAAAAATACCGAGTTCTGTTTTCAACTCGGAATAATATGCCTGCTCGCATCCAAAGACTTTTTTAAAATTTCTATAAGATTCATTGAGCCAAAACTTTTTAAGCCTATGTTCCAATACAGCCTTTGCCATAAAAGCGTCTTCGCGCATCCTAAAAGCAAAAGTCTCATCAAAATATCTTGAAAAATAAGACATAGATTCATTGATGAAAGTTTCTTTTTTTAAGTTTCGGCTGTCAAAATCTTTCTTTAAAATATTTTGCAAATATTCGTGTATAAAATTGCCGATTTCTTTCCCGCCGGCTTCTTCCCCTATTTCTTCGGCTTCGGCAAGCCCTAAAACATATGAAAAATAAAACTTTAAGCGGCAAGACAAATAAGAAGCAAATGCCGAATGCGAATATCTCATATTTTTTAACATAGTCGCAATTTGAGGAGTTTTAGCGTATTTTCTTTTTGAATTTTTATTCGGCGGCGGAGCGCATATTGACAAACTTCTCTCCGAGACAGAATTTAAACTGCCTGTTTTTTTCTGTTTCTCCCAAATGAGTTCTTCAATAAAGCGGCTTCTCGCTTCTTTTTCATTGTCGGCGTATATCAAATAAACTTTTTTTGCAGACTTTACTATGCAGTCAAAATAATATTTTTGTATTTCCAATTCGCGCTTTTCAAATTCAGAACCCAAAATGAAAGAAACATCTTGCGGAATCAATGGCGATATTTTTGCAGCCGAAGGAAAATCGGCATCTGACATTTCTAAAATCAAAACATTGTCAAAAGACAAATTCCTCGCCTCTAAAAATCCAAGTATTTGCAGTCCTTGCAAAGGCGTCCCCGACAGCGCAATTCTCTTTGCGCTTATTATATCTGTAAAGATGTTTAAAATTTCTTCTTGCGCCATTTTATGCTTTGAGACATTCCCAAACTTTAACTCTTGAGCGGCATCAAGAAAAAGTTGAGCGGCGTCGGCATTCAAATGATAACGGATTCCGCTGTTTGACTTAAAAACTTTATCTATAAAAGAAATCAAGATTTCGGCAAAATCCGACAAGGTTTCAAACTTCTCCCAGCCTCCAAAAAAGGTTTTGAGAATATCTGCCTGCATTTCTTTTATTCTTCCGCAAGCGCTGTTTTCAAATTCGCCGTCTAAATTTTTAGCAATGCCGCCTAATATTCCGTCAATCTCAATAAACAATTTTTTTGAAACTCCCTCGGAAGAATCTTCCAAAAAGAAACGCTCTATAGATGCAAATACATCTTTTACAAGAGGCAAGTCTTGTAAAAATCCCGCGCTCTTAACTAATGGATTTTTTAAAACTTTCGCTATGTCTTTTAAATAATAAAACTTTCCCCTTTTTGACAGTTGCGCGTCAAATACGGATTTGATTAAAGAAAAAACTGCGGTTTTAGAGATTGGATAGCCTAATGAAATATTATATGGACAATTCAATTGCGATATTTCCAAAACTGCGGGCTGAAAAAAATCAGAGTTTGGAATTATTATCAGAGTTTTTTCCAAACTTTCTTTTGAGAAATCCTTTAAAATATTTTTTGCCAAAAGGCATTGGGTTTGATTGTCAAATGAACTTAAAACTTCAAAATCAATATCTTTTTTGCTGTCAACATCATCTGTTTTTTTGGGAAACTCCGCGCCGAAAATGGAATAGATTTTTCTTAAAGGCTCGTATAAATGCGGCTCGCCGACAAGAATTATAGTTAAAACTCCGCAATCAAAAAGTTTTTTTAAAAATTCTATTTCGCTTTTGTATAAATAAAAAGGCGAAAGTAAGATAATTTCTTCATAACCGCCCTTTAAAGACTCGGCTGAATATTGTGACGCTTTTAAATAAGAAAAGCCTTTTGAAACAGCGTTTATTTCATCTAATTGCCGGTGAAAAGAATGTCTTATAGACAGCAGGTTTTGCAGTAAAGTATTTATATCTTTCGGGACGTCATAGCCTATTTCGGCATTCTTTTTTATGTTTTCCAAAATATCTTCCGAGATATTTTCCATATCAAGACGGTCAATAAAGGATAGGATTTCAAAAAGCCACTGAAGGTATTCGGCAAAAGTTTTATTTCCCTTCAACAGTTCAGGAACTTCTCGCTTGATTATCCCGTATAAAATAAAAGCCGATTCAATATCAGGGATTTTAAAGCATTCTGTATTTTGAAAAATTAAATTGTCTACAAAGGCGTCATTGGTGAAAAAATCGGGAGGATAGAAACTTCTTTTGCTTTTGGCTGCGAGTTTTTTATTGATAAACAAAAAAGGACGGCGCCCGCCGCAAATAACAGCGGTCTTTTTTGACGAGTTGAAAATATATTCGGCTATAAAATCAGTTAAATTTTCTCCGCTTGCTATATTGATTATTCCGCTCATTTTACAGCCTCTATTTTTTTTGCGCTTATATCTATTATAAAGCCCTCTATTTCCGCATTTTCATCAATTTGCTGCAATAAACTGATATATTTTTTTACTTGCCTTATATTTTCGGCAAGATTATAAATGGAATTTTTAAAATCGCAGACGAGTATTTTTTGCCCGTCAAATATCGCTTTGTCAATTCTGTAAGTCCTGCCGTTTTCATCAACAATGTCTTTTTCATTAAAGACGTCATCCGCTTCGTAATCAAAAAATCTTCTTATTGAGGCGTCAGTCAAAAAATCTTTAAGTTCTTCGTAAATGCCAAAATCGTTTTCAAAAACAAATTTACGCCGCGCGTCAAAAACAGCCTTTTTCAACTCTTCGCCGAGATTTTTATTTTTTAAGGTTTTTATGCGCGAAAGAGCGAAGTGCTTCATAGAGCCTAAAATTCTTTTGCGGCTCTTTTCTGCCGCAAAAATGCCGTCTGAGCCTTCTGCAATTTCTATATTCCTATATCCGTTATCAAAACTGTCTATAAAAAAACCGCCGGGCTTCTGCGTGTTTTTGCTCCTTGTTTTTTTACCGAAAGCCGCATTTGCATATCCTATAAGTTGTTGAACTTTATTGCCGCGTCTGCCGTCTTTATGCGGCATTATCATATACATCTCGCATTCGGCTCTCGTGAGGCAGACATATAAAACATTTAATTCGTCCAATAAAAACCTCATTGATTCTCCATCGTAAAGTTTATTTAAATTCGGGCTGAAATTTTTGAAAGCATCCGTTATTCTTACAACTTTTATTTGCTCGTTTTCTTCTTCAAAAAAACGGTTTTCGTTTTTTGCTGAAAGCGTTAAAAAAGGAATGATTACTACGGGGAATTGCAAACCTTTGGCATTGTGGACTGTCATAATTTTTATTCCGTCAGAGCCTGATTTTAAATATAAGTTTTCATCGTTTGCCGGCAAATGTTCAAACCATTCAATAAAAGCGCCGAAATCTGATGATTCTTTTTCAAAGAGATTTATAAGTTCTAAAAGCCTCAAAAGAAAAATCTTTCCATCCTTAAAATTTTCCATTATCTTAAACTTATCTATAGTTGAAACTATGAATTCATAAATCGGGACAAAACCCATTCTGTCAAAGAAAAATTCAAAAAACTCCGTCCAGAGATGCGGATATTTTTTTCTAAACAATTTGTAAGAATATTCCGCTGTTCCTGCTCCGCTCTTGCCGTAACTTTTTATTGCAGAGGAAGATTCAAATAAAAAATACTCTATTTCTTCGGCGGCAATTCCCGCTGCATTGCAAAAAATATCTCCGAGTATAAAAGACGAGAAAGACAAATTATCATATGGAGAATGGATAAATTTCATAAAAGAGATTATTTGTTTTATGAGAGGGCTGTTTTTGAGATTTAATGTTTGCGCCGTCTCTACCGGGTATCCGCGCTCCATAAGCCGCAAAACTATTTTTTCTATCTGCGAATTGTTTCGGCACAATATGGATATTTCATTCAATGGAAATCTGCCGCAAATATCTTCTACAAATTGCAAAACTTTTTCCTTGATGCATTCGTCAGCATCGCCTGCATCCTCAGGTATGACTGCTGTTTCAACATATCCATCGTCTTTGTTGACATTTATATTTTGATGGGAAAAATCATATGCGCGCAAAATATCCGAGTAATCTAAACCGCAAAAATCTTTATCCTCGCTCAAAAAAGTTTTGATATTGTCAGCGCTGAACGCTTTATTATTGAACTCAACTATCGTTTTGCAACTCCTAAAATTACCGTCTAAAATTCTTTCCTCAAAGTCTGCATTTGGAAATTGTTTTTGCGCGGCATAAAAAAGAGAAGGGTCGCCGCCCCGAAATCTATAAATAGCCTGCTTTATATCGCCGACATAAAAAAAAGTCCCGCCGTTTGACAATATCTCGTCTACAAATCCGCAAATTCCAGACCACTGGACAAAACTCGTGTCTTGAAACTCGTCTATCAAAAAATGATTGTATCTCTCAGCCAAACGGCAATATATTTCAGGCAGAAGTTCAAGCCTATCTTTATCGCGGAATAAAGATTTTGTCTTCTTGTTTATTTCGTTTAGAAATACAAGTTCATCTTTTTCTGCTTTTAAGTCAAATTCTTCTAATATATAAGAATACATTTGAGTATACGGCGCGTAATAATTATAGGCGTAAAATGAAACGAGAGCCTCTATTCCTTCTTTTGTTTTTTCAAATAGTTCATCGGCTTCGGCGCTGCGGCAGGCATTTTTTTTATCGTTATATTCCAGCCCGTCTCTTAAAAAATATGCTGAAAATTTCATCTTGCGGGTCAATTCCGCCCAGTTTGTTTTTGCTTTCAACAGCGAATTCTTAAATGTCTTGTTAATATTTAAATCAGCAATTTTCTCATAGAGAGAGAGATGATTTTCATAAACGGAGCGCGACATTTCCTCAAATAAATCTTTAAAAGCGGTTTCATTTTTATTTATATCTTTTCCCGTATTTGAAGTTTTGTCAAAAATTATTTTCATCTCGGCAAAAATGTTTTTTTTGGGAAACCATCCGCTTTCTTCAAGCAAGATATATTGCTTTAAATACTCCAAAACTATTGCTTGCAGCGGCGGGCAATGCGATGCTTTTTGTAAAAAAGAATCTAATGCGAACATCAGATAATCCGAATAATCTTTTTCTATGCTGAAATTCGGGGAAATGTCTAAAATTAAAGCGCAAGATTTTAATATGTAGTTTTTAAAACTATCTATTGTCTTTATATTGAAAGAGCCGTAATTTTTTAAAATGCCGTCCAAAATTTTTGAACTTTCGCTTTGACAGTCTTTTATGCCGTCAAAAATATCTCCTGTTTCCAATCCTAATGCAGCCTTCTTTAAATAATCAATAATTCTATATTTCATTTCAATATACGCTTTATTTGTAAAAGTTACAGCCATTATATTTTCCGGCTTGTTTCCATCAAATAAAAGGCGAATATATCTTTTAGCAAGATTATAAGTTTTGCCGGAACCCGCCGAAGCCTGAAGGCAAATTATTTTATTTTCCATTAGACTTTGTATTTCCTTATATTTTTTTCGCGCGACAATTCCCTGTCTATATCGCGCCGTTTTATAGTTTCTTTCTTATCGTAACTTCTCTTCCCTTTTGCAAGCCCTATGATAATTTTGATTTTCCCCTTATTGGACAAAAAAACCTCTATCGGAATTAAAGCGAGACCTTTTTCTCTTACTTTTGAAGATAATTTGTTTATTTCATTTCTATGCAGCAATAATTTTCTTTTTCTTTTGGCGTCATAATCTGAAATATGTGTTGATATATTCTCATATGGCGCTATAAAGATATTGTCTGCAAAAGCCTCGCCGTTGGAAAATCTAATGACAGAATCTGCAAGACTGATATTTGAGCGGCGGCAAGACTTTACTTCATAACCGCTTAAAATCACGCCTGCCTCGCATTTTTCTAAAATTTCAAAATTATGAAAGGCTTTTCTATTTGAAGCCAATATTTTTTTATCCATTTTTTCCTCTTGCCATTCTTAAATATTGCCGGATTACTTATTTCATATTACATTATTTTCATTCAAAAAAATTTCTGTCCTGTCTCTATATAGAATTCTATCTTTGTTTTACGGAAAAAAACTTTTGGCGCAATTTGCCAAGCCGTTTTCAAATTCAATTTTTGCTTAAAATCCGCTAATTTGGGTAAAAATACAGCCTGATGTGGCATTTAACGCCTCTACAATTTGATTTTGAGGCGTTTTTTCTATTATAATCCCTCAACTTTATGGAAATTTTATTCTCTCTATTCAAATTCGTTCACTATTTTGTATGCGCGGGTTTAATCGTCATCGTTCTTTTGCAAGCCGGCAAAAGCGGCGGTATGGCAGGCATCTTTGGCGGAGGCGGCGCCGACCAGATATTTAGCGCGCCTTCTGGCAAGAGTTTCTTAAAGAAGATAACTATTGTAATGGCTTGTTTGTTTCTGTTTACTTCAATTTTTCTTACCAAAGTTTCAAGCAAGATGACCGCTTCTTCTGTTATGAATAGAGCCGTGCAAAACCCAGCAACCGCCAATGTTGCCGAACAACAGCAAGATAAAAAATAATACTACTGTCAAAGTTGTCGCTGGGGTGGCGGAATTGGCATACGCGCACGCTTGAGGTGCGTGTCCTTAACCGGATGCGGGTTCAAATCCCGCCCTCAGCAAATTCAAGAAAACAAAAGGCTCTGACGCTGTTTGCGTCAGAGCCTTTTTTATTGACGGAAAAATACCATCTTTTGCTTTAACAACTTTATACGGCTTTTTACTTCTTTTCACACTGTTTGCTAACAAATTGCTAACAAAAAAGCCGACTGCCAATCGTAGCCGGCTTTTTTTTTTTTTTAAGCGAGGGGGTTTTCATTTTACGGTTTGAAGGTTCGGTTTTGGCGGTTGAAAGTGTCTATGTGAAGCCAATAAATGTTTGTCTCAAAGTTTAAGATATTGAAAGCCGTATTAGATAGCAAAGAGACGCGGAGTTTTTCATATTCGCTTGTTTTAGCGGGCTTATCAAGTTTCTTGTTTTCAATGCTGCAAATATGAAGGTCAAGCGCCCGCCCGTATTTGTGAGCAGAAAACCCCGCGCCCGTTGCGCTGTCGTTTTGCCGCAATCCGCAGTCTGTCAGCCCGCCGCCATTTATAATAATACTGCCGAATTGTTCTCTTATAGCGTCTGCAAGTTTTAAAAGGCGCTCGTCAAAAATACTCCATAGAATTGCCTCGCTTGTCAATTTTAAAAAGGCTGGATTTACTATTTCTTTGATTGTGAAATGACGGCATTTATACATTTTTACTCCTAACTTTTAACTGCCTTTTAGAATGTTTTTTTACAACTCCTCGCCGCAAAGTAATAGCCCACTATATAGGCAACTATTGCCTCAAGCCCGTCAGGACTAATAAGCGAGCCGCTGTTTCCGCTGTAATATCCTATCGTTGAGGCAATGATTATCACTGCCGCGCATAATCCTATTACTACTCTAACTCCATTATTCATTGCATCTATTACCGGGTTTCCCGTATTGCTTGTCGTTTGCGCTATTGTTTTCATTCTCTCTATTTCAAATTCGTTTTCGCTTTTTGCGGCGTCTGCGGCTATTTGCGCTAATTTGACGTCGTTTTCACTGAAAGTCTTTTTTGTTTCCTCTTGTTTCTCTTTAAGTCCAAAAACTTTATTGATTAAGTTTGTAGCAATCGGGGTAATCACTCCGCCGACGCCGCCAAGTATTGCTGTAAGCATTTTTCCTCCTCTTTAAAGACTTCGCCCGACGTGAAAATGTGTCCCCGCCATTGCTTGACGGCTATCAGCCATCACTAATAGACGTCTTTATAGCGCTAATGGCGGGGGAAACTTGCCCTTTTACAGACAAGGATGGAATTCTTTTTATATTGCCTTTTTCCTCAAATTCCTCTCTCGTTTCAAAATTGTATTCGTTGCCGTCTTTATCCTTATAAATCCAACCCATTTCTTTACTCCCTTTCAATAGTATTGATACTCAACTAAAAATATAACTAAATCAATCAGGACGCTGTTCTGTTCCGCCGTTTTGACGGGATATTGTTTCGCCCATTTATAAATTTCTTGTATCAATTTCCGCTCTTGCGCCGATACATTGCTTTTCATCTCTTTTTGCTTCTCTTCCTTGCGTTATATAAATTCCAAACGTCTTGGTCGGCGCTTAAAATTGTCAACTTCGTCTCCCGCACGTCCTCTTGTATCTTGTCTATATTGCCTTCTATAAGAAGGACGTTCGTTTCTATGTCGTATAAAGTGTTTCTCAAAATAGAATGAATGAAATCCAATCGGCTGTCTATCCGCAATAATAAAATACAGCATAAAGTGACCACGAAAAATATGCCTAATAAAACAGCATTTCTGAAAATATCCATTTTCTAACTCCGCAATTTCTTTGCCCGTATATCGTCTATGTCTTGTTTCATTCTGTCGGCATAGCCGTTGCCGCCCATCTCTTTGTATTGCCTATAACAATCAAAAAAGTTTTCAATAGTTTCTTCGGGCAATAATTCAGCGTCATTTCTGCATTCAAGCGCCCTGTTGTGTATATCAGCAAGTTGACATTGTAAAAGCATTTGAATGCCTGCGTCGCGCTTCTTTGCGTCTTTGTCGCTATTTCGCTGATTTTTAATGATGTATGCCAAAATCGGCATTGTCAAAATACTGCTGACAACCCCCAATTGCGTATTGCCTAATATGCTGACGATTAAATGCGCGAGTTCCACTTTTTTTACTCCTTAATCATAACTCATAACTTTTAACTCTTAACTGCTGTTTTTGATTTTTTTGTTTTCTGCGCGGGCGCAGAAGTTGCTTGCATTTGCGCTTCCTCGCGCGCTTCAACTTCGGCAAAAGGATTTTGAGGCAGTTGCGCCGATACCTCTTCCCAACTGCCTACCTCGCCCGCTTCCTCTGCGACGTCTTTGATTTCATACCATTTAAGCCAAGTTGCATCTCGGCAAATTGACATCTGTTTTGCCTGCGCCGCCCAGTTCTCATTATCAGAAGCCGTATAAGAGCATAACGCCAATAAATTATCATAGCCCGCTGATACGGCAAAACTATCAAGCCTCTGCCCTATATTTGCCTCGTATCCTGTCAGTATTTCTGCCAAAGTCGGCGCTGGTATTGCCTCGCAATAATAAAACTCGGCATTGTCATCTTTGATTATGCAACCGTTCTCATTACACCATTGCGCCCATTTAGCATAATCTGCAAGTTCAGAGTCTGCTAAAGGTTTGCTAAATCTTGTCTTTTCATTTATTTTCATTTTTACTCCTTAATTTTTTTATGCGGCTTGTCCCATTCCCATATATCTAAATGTCACCCCTGCTTTAGAGCCTGCCCACCACCATTGACTTGGGCCGTTGTCTGCCAACCAATTTGTCTGCCCTCTTTCTATTATTATGCTTGCCATTCCAATGGCAGTGAAAGGGAACAGTTTGTTGAAATAAAAATCCATACTCGTAACCGCTGACCCGCTATAATGCCCCGTTTCTATAACTAAACCGCTTTTGAATTTAACTGCGCAGGCTACGTGAGGGTGGGCTGATGTAGCCTTGGCGACGATATAATCAACTTCATTAGGCGCTGTTCTGTTCCAATTCGTTAAAGTTGCTTTGACCGAGTTGTTTAAATTGTTTTCCATACATCCTTGATTTTTGAGAAATGATAGTAATGTGAGCAGTGTAATTGTGCGTATCTTATGGTTTTCTGACGCATGTCCTACGGGTATTTGGTCATCGGTTGCTAATTCTGTATACGGCCATATTTGCCAGTCCCAAACCGGCCCGCCATTGCCGTTGATGGGATATAATCGGGCAAACGCCGCCGCTAAATTCTCAAAAGTAGTCTTTTGAGTGGGATTATCGCCTGCGGGGGAAATTGACAATAAGTCTGTCAATTGAATGTTTGACGATTGCCGCAATGTCGGATAATAATTCAAAAACAGAGCCGAAATGAGATAATTCTGCAAGGTTTTGAGTTTAAACTTTTTGCTTGATATGCCGTCCTCTATGATTGAATACATAGCGTCGGCAAGAGATGTCGCTTCTGTTAAATCTAAAATGCTTTTTTCCATTTATTTACTCCTATTTACTCTTCAAAAAATCCTTATTTTTTGACGCAGACTTTTGCCTTTAATACTTGATGTCGGCTGCCGACTTTGCTTCTTGGTGTCGGCTTGGCGTCTGCGCAAAAGGATTTTTTGAGATAGTTGAGCGCGCCCTGCGCGCTTCCTTTATACAGAACTCCCCCACCCTCCGCCATTTTAAAAATCTCTTTGCTTCTTGTTTTTGAGATTTTTATCTTTTGTTTGCGGTATCCCGCCCCCGGTCAAGCGGGCGGGAAACGGAACTGCCCGCTAATACTCTATCCTAAACTGCCGCTATACCTGCTTGCAAAAATCCTGTTATAGACTTTTTATTGATGCGTAATTTGTATTGTGAAATAAATGCCTGAAGGTATAAGTATTTGACGGAATAAGTTAATAATCTCGTCTAAATATATTTGCCTAACCATTGCTGTTAAAACAAATTTGCCGCCGTCTTCTGTGTCTGTCAGCAAATCCCTGTCTTTTGTCTTCCAATACACTACTTGCGAGGCATTCTGCACTATATTTACATTTAAAACGGCGGGCGCAGGCTCGCTAAACTCTATTGCCGCATCAGCGCCGAATACAGCCCGAATGATTGAAATTAAATTCTCGTAAGTTCCCGCTTTATTTAAACTTCTAAAAATAGCGTCATAACTATTTAGAAAAATGTCTTTTGCTATTACTCGGCAAAGTTTGCCGTATCTCTCATTGTAAAGTATCTCGCCAAAAGCATATGTCTTATAAGCATTGGCAAAAAAGACTTTTAAGCCGTCTATTGTGTAGCGATGCAAAAATTGCCAAATAGCATAATTTGATAAATCATCGCGCTCTGTTCTGAAAAGTTGAAAATCCATAGTGCTTTTCCTTTCTTATTCATTGAAATAAACTTCAATATTTTCAGCGTTAAAAGTGAAAAGTTCAGTATATGCCGCCGCATAAATTGCCGTTGAAAATGCATTGTTTGTCGTAGAGTTTTTATATTCCAATTTGATTTTTGACGCATATGGCGCGTCTTTGTCTATTTGATAATACCTTTCGGGCGTAAAGTCAGCGCCTATGCCGTATAAATTTTTTAAATTCTCTAAAAGTTTTGTTTTTACTTCCTCGCCCGTTTCTCTCGCATAATGCGAGCCTCTCTCATATGTTATTGTCAATTTAATCTCGGTAGGTATCTTTACTGCGGGAGTAAATCTGAAAGTCTTTACCTGCCCATTTGAAAGTTGTAAATCCCCCGATTGTGTCCCCTCATAATATAAGCCTGCCATTGTATTGTCTTTGATAATCTCTAAAATTGCGCGCTTTTTTGTTTCCCAGTTGTCGCCCTCTTGTTGCGCGTCTATGTCAACTGCTACCGCTATTTTGCCCGCCTGCGCTTGAGTATTATTGCGCACAGAGGCGGCAAAACCTTGACGCTTGAATTCATCTATCAAGCCCTCATTTGTCGTAGCCGGTATCTGCACTATTGCATTGATTTCATTGAAATAGTCTTGCAGTTTTGAGTAAATCTCGGCTACTGAAGCCTGCTGTTGTATTTGCATTTGCAGAAAAACATAGACAAACCTATAAGCATTCGTCCCCTCAAAAGTCTTAACATCATAATCAGTGCCAAATTCGCCGTTCCAAGCCTGCACTGCCATTTCTAACAATTCGCTGAATGTAGGGGGAATATAATTGTTGTTTTGATACATAGTTACTCCTTGTTAAGTTAAAAGTGAAGAGTTAAAAGTTAAAAGTTAAAAATTTAGGTGTCGGCTTGCCGAGTTTAATACTTGGTCTCGGCTTGCCGATGTTTTAGTTAACGGCAAAGGCAAAATGGATACCGCTTTTCAGCGGTATGACAACACTGGAGGCTGACGCTTTACTGCCGACTGCGTTCTGATGGACGCCATAACCTCTGCCTTAACTTTTAACTGCTTTTGTCTTTAATTATCAATTCTCGCTTCTCAACTCTTATGCTTCTTTTAAATTCAGTTTTGCTTGTTTTGTTTCCGCCTCTATTCTTTTACAGGCAATATCAAAATATGCCTGTTCTCTTTCTATGCCGATAAAGCGGCGGTTCAGCCTTTCGCAAGCCACTCCCGTAGTGCCGCTGCCCATAAATGCATCAAGGATTATGTCGCCCTCGCTTGCAGAAGTGATTAAAATTAAACGCTCTATTAAACGGACGGGCTTCTGATTGGGATGCTGTCTGTTAAAATGCTCGCTCGTTTCAATAATGCTTTGCTCGCAAAAACCATTGTTTATAACCATTACTCCGCTCAAATATCTTTCAGGCTTTATCAGTTCTCTGTCAACAACAGACGCTTTGACGGGCAAAACTCTATCGGTATATTCAACTTCCCCCGTGTCTAAATAACGCTGTATGTTTTGAAGTTTGTCAAAATTCTTTACAGCGCCGGCAATCATTTCTAAATCGTGTTTTAATTTTTTTAGACAAAACTGCCGCTTTTCCATATATGGGATTCTGCTTTTGCGTATTTTGCCTTTGCCGTGTATAGAAATCGTTTCGTGTATACGCTTAAAAACAGAAAAAGGCTCGCAACCATTGCCTTTGTTAAAAACAACTTCCTCTTTGAATGTCAAACCTCTGTCAGCCAATTTGCAATTCCACCTGTAAAACGATGTCCCCCGCCCAAATAACAAGACAAATCCTTTCGCTTTTAAAAGCCTTATAAAATTGTCAAAAACAATATCCTCATTGAAACTATCCTCTGTGTCCCAACTGATATTTTTAAGATACTTGTAGGG
>JAIRQB010000146.1 GCA_031256695.1 Elusimicrobiota bacterium
ATTCCTATAAAATTTGCCAAAAGCCCCGTATTGGCAAAAGCATTCATCTGTTTTATCATTCCGAGTTTATGGTCATTAAACCACCAAGCAGAGCCTTGCTGAACTTTATTGAAAATCCCCTCGCTTTGAAAACAGCCTAAAACTGAATTTATAGCGTCGTCGTCATTTGGATTTAGGCTATAAACTACTGTTTTAGGCAGAGTTCCTTTTTCCTCTAATGCATTTAAAAAATCTGCAAGGTCTGCGGCAGAGCCGTTATTATTTATGCAGTCAAAGCCGCTGTCTGGTCCTAACTTTTTAAAAGCGGCAATATTATTGTTTCTCTTGCAGGAAAAATGCAATTGCATTACCCAGCCGAGTTTATAGTCTTCTTGCGCCGCAAAAAGCATAAAAGCGGTTTTAAATTTCAGCGCTTCCTCTTTTGACGGCTCTTTGCCGCTCAGTTTATTTTTAAAAATACTCTCTATTTCCTTTTCATCAGCGGGCAGGAATGGGATAAAATCTAATCCGTGGTCGCAGGCTTTAGCGCCCATTGATTTAAAAAATTCCATTCTCTTTTTTAACGCTTCTTTAAGAGTTTCAAAAGAATTGATTTTAATGCCGGCTGCCGCTGAAAGCGCATCCAAATAAGCGCAATAATTGTCTTTGTCTATATTTGCCGATTTATCAGGTCGCCAAGCGGGCAAAACTTTCACAGAAAAAGAAGAGTCTGCCGCAATTTTTTTATGCCATTCCAAACTGTCGGCGGGGTCGTCTGTAGTGCAGATTAAATTGACTTTGGATTTTTTGATTATGCCTTGCGGAGTCATATCTTTATCTTTTAATTTCTCATTGCAAAGTTCCCATACTTCTTTTGCGCTTTTTTCTCTTAAAACTCCCTTATAATCAAAATATCTTTGCAATTCTAAATGACTCCAATGATAAATAGGATTTCCTATAGCCTTCTCTATGGTCTGCGCCCATTTTTTAAATTTCTCAAAATCGTCTGCGCCGCCTGTTACAAAATCTTCTGAAACTCCATTTGCGCGCAAGAGACGCCATTTATAATGGTCTCCGCCGAGCCATAACTTTGTAATGTTTTCAAATCCTTTATTTTCTGCAATTTCTTTCGGGTTTATGTGGCAATGATAATCAATAATCGGCATTTTTGCGGCGTGTTCAAAATAAAGTTTTTGCGCCGTATCCGTTGTCAACAAAAAATCTGCGTCTAAAAAATTTTTCATAAAAATCTCCTTTTGACTTCATTTTTGACATATAAATTGTCGCAACACGGCTTTGAAGTTTTGCCTATTTTTTATTGTCTGACTTCTTAATTTTAAAATGGACTCTTGAGTTGCCGTCTGTAACTTGAGCAACTCTTGAGTTGCCGCCTATAATTGGAGCAACTCAAGAATAACGCCCAGAATTTTTGCTTTCGCTTTAATTCTTAATTTTCAATTGCCGTTTACTACATACTCAATTCTTTTTTACCTGTCAGTTTAAAGAATAATAAAAGAGTCGCTACGGTAATAAAAGACAAAATTGAAGACAGCGCCGCCGCAGTTCCATAATTGCCTCTCAAAACTTCCGTATAAATGGCTATAGTCATAGTCCTTGTGGCTATCGTATATAACAGTATTGAAGTGCTAAGTTCAGTAAGTATAGACAGCCAACTCAAAACCGCTCCTGATAAGACGCCGGGCAGCATAGCGGGCAAAGTAATCCTTGTAAAAGTTTTAACTTGAGAAGCGCCTAAACTGATTGCCGCTTCTTCTGTGGATATGCTTACTTGATGGAGTATTGCAGAACTTGACCTTATAGTATAGGGCAGCCGCCTGATAGCGAAAGATAAAATCAAAATAAAAGCGGTGCCGCTTAACATCAAAGGCTCTTTGTTGAAAGCGGTCAAAAGCGCTATTCCTAAAATTGACCCCGGCACTATATATGGAAACATAGTGGAAATGTCTAAAAGATTAGTTAAGACATTTGGTCTGCGCACTGTCACATATGCGATTAAAATAGCCAAGACAATAATAATTGCCAAAGCGCTTAAAGCCAAAATAAAAGTATTAGCGATTGAATCGCCGATTTTTGAAATAGCCGACACATAACTTTGCAGAGAATATCCTTTGACAAAAATTTTCCCGCTCGTTTTTAAGAAAGAAGTATAGATGACATAGAGTTGAGGCATTATAGCGAGCGCTATATATGTATAGACAAAAATATGAGCCGCTATATTCTTAAATCCTTTTTCCTTTCTTATCTGCATAGGGCGCAGAGAACTCATAGTGTAGGCTTTTCTGTTTGAGATAAATTTCTGTATCAAAAATACGGAAGTTGCAAAAATTACCACCATTACGCTTATTGCCGCCGCAAAACTGTCGTCTTCTCCCATCTCGCTGATAAACTCCGTAAAAATTAAAACAGGGATTGTTCTAAAACCTTCCCCGATAAGCATAGGCGTTCCAAAATCGGCAAGCGCTCTCATAAAAACAAGCAGGGCGCCGGCAAGAATAGTCGGCAAAATCAAAGGCGCTGTGATTTTCCACATCTTTTTAGCGCCAGTGCAATTCATACCTTCAGCCGCCTCTATTATGGAATTGTCAACAGTTTTTAGCGCGCCTGAAACATACATATATATAAGCGGGCATAATTGAAGAGTTAAAACAAGCAAAATGCCCGTAAAACCGTAAATGTCAGGCGTTTGAATGCCGAAAGTATTTTTAAAAAATTGAGTGATTACCCCGCTCCTGCCTAAAAGCAAAATCCAAGAATAAGCGCCGATAAAAGGAGCGCTGACGGAGGAAAGTAAAATCAAAATCTGCACAGTTGAGGCAAAACGTATTTTGACAGTATTTAGAACATATGCCAGCGGCACAGCCAAAACTACGGCGCAAATTGTGACGCTCACTGTTACAGCGGCGCTGTTTATCACAGTTCCATAATAAAATTTGCTCGCAAAAAATTTGGCAAAAGCCGCCATTGTAAAATGCCCGTTTATAAAAACGCTTTTAGCAAGCAGAGACAGCAATGGATATAAAAGAAAAATAGCGTATACGGCGAGAGCGCCTATTGTGACTGCAGTCCATAAATCTTTTTTCTGTTCTATCATATCGCAGCCTCCCATAAAAGATTTTTAGAGCCGTCTTTGTCAAAAAGATTTATTTTAGAGGCGTCAAGCGTTAGAGATATTTTTGAACCCGCTTTATGTATATCTTCGGTAGAGCGTTCTACAATTTCTATCTCTTTGCCGTTTTCAAGTTGAATAAAGTAATGGGTATTCATTCCTAAAAATACGCTGTGCTTTATCGTCCCTTTTAAAGAGTTTTCTTCATCTGTAATAAAAAACTCTTCAGGACGCGCCGATATAAGAACTTCGCCCGACGGGCTTTTTAAATTTTTCATTTCAAAAGAATAAGAG
>JAIRQB010000181.1 GCA_031256695.1 Elusimicrobiota bacterium
TTTTTGCTTTTCAGTCAATTTTTCCATTCTGCTCTCCTTTCAGAAATTATCCTTTGTATTTGCCGATCAAGGCAATGGATTATAGCATACTGCAGTATTCTATGCCAAGTCAGAAGGGAGGCTGCGGGGGGGAATCTTGATGCTTTTTAAGCCGAAAAAGCCGGACACTATGGCGCCTACAAAATAAATTGACCATAAATACGTGTAATATCTGCCGAATACAGCGGCAATCCCCGCTGTCACAAAAGAAGCCGCTAAAATCAATAAACTCGTTTCAAGATATTTCCATTTTAATGTCATTAAATTGTAGACATTGGAAAGTTGATAATTGTGCCGTCTGTGTTTTATATAAGCCATAGATAAAATAAAAAATCCGACAGGCGATACCAATTGGCAAATTAAATGTATTGCCATAAGTTGAATTGGAAGCGTTTTATCTGAAAACCAAACTGCGTCGTGCATAGTTATAAATCCGTCATAGACTATTTTTGACGAATTAGACGACATAGTGTTTACCAAAACAAAAATGAGCCCTATAAGTATGGCTGCGGCAAAAGCCGCAAATTTTGACGAGCGCGGCGCTCCGCTGGGCGTAGGGACCCAATGAAAAATAGCCGTAAGTATGGAAGGCGCAATAATCCCCATTAAAAAAAATTGTCTCAAACTGTTTATCACGATGGGCATAGGATATGGTCCTAAAATATTTTGCAGCGGTCTTGTGATGAAATAAATGCCGAATAAAATAAAAGCAAATTCAAGTTTTCTAAACCCAATCTCGCCGAACATCAAAGCCCTGTATTTGCCCGTCCGCCTTACCTCTAAAGCCATCAAAAAATAAGTCAGCCCTGACAATATCGGCAAAAAAATAGTAATAGCCGCTTCCATATTCATTTTCTAACCCCCTGCAGATTTTTTATTTAATCTGTTTTGCTTAAATAATCTCAAAGTGTTTTCTAAAAGCATAGTTGTAGTCATAACGCCGACTCCGCCCGGGACAGGCGTCAATTTTATATCCAAATTTTTCATATCTTCAAAATCAATATCGCCTGTAATTTTGCCGTCTATTCTATTGATTCCTACGTCAATTACAATAGAGCCGTCTTTTATATAGTCTTTATTTATGAAATTAGGACGCCCGATAGCGGCTATTAAAATATCTGCGCTTTTGCAAATTTCTTTTAAATTTTTTGTTTTTGAATGAACGCATATAACTGAAGCGTCGTTTAAAAGCAAAAGCAATGCAAGCGGTTTTCCTACGAGATTTGAGCGCCCTATTATAACGGCATTCTTGCCCGATATTTCAGCGCCGCTTTCTTTTAAAATATGGATTATCCCGAGGGGAGTGCAGGGAATTGGGATATTCTTATCAAGCAAGTTTTTATAATTTTTTGCAAGAGACAGCAGCCCTGCATTATAAGGGCAAAGCCCATCGGCGTCTTTTAGCGGGTTTATGGCATTGATGCAGTCTTCTTCAAATTCTTTTTTAGGAAGAGGGAGTTGAAGCAAAACAGCGTCTATTTCATTTGAAGCGTTTAAAGTTTCAATTAAAGAGACAATCTCTTCTTTTTTTGCATCTTCTGCAAGTTTGTAATGGAGAGATTGTATCCCCGCTTGAGCGCATTTTTTGATTTTCGCATTGATATAAGCGGCGCTCGCAGGATTTTCGCCTACAAGTATTGTTGCAAGACAAGGTTTCAATCCCGTCTTGCTTTCAATTTCAGCAATTTCATTTTTTATGCTTTCTATTTTGTTTTCAGATATTTTTTTGCAGTCAATTAAAATCATTTTCATTTCCTTATTTTCGGCAATTTTTGCCGTTTTATAGTTTCTATTCTTTTTCAATATAGAGGCTTTGGCTTGGAAAAGCGAATTCAATTTTCCTTTCGCTAAAAACCTCTAAAATTTTAAAGTTTATCTCTTGCGTTTTTTGAGCGTAAAAATTGAAGTCTTTGCTTAAAACAAAATAGACCAAAGTGAAATTTATTGAACTCTCGCCGAAATCGCTTAAAAAAGCGCGGACAAAATCAGTCTGCCCCGCCTCTTTGATTATTTTTTCAAGCATTTGCGGAATTTCTTTTAAGTCTGCGGCGGGAGTATCGTATTTTATGCCCAAAACGCTGGTTTTGCGGCGCTTTTGCATAATGCGGTAATTTTTTAAAACATTTTTTGTCATATCGGTATTAGATATTATCAACTGCTCTCCGTCTGCCGATAAAAGCCGCGTCCCTTTTAGCCCGATTTTTTGCACTGTTCCCCAGTTGCCGTTGACAAAAATATCATCGCCTATGATGAAAGGTTTATCTATAAGAATTGTGAAATAATTAAATAAATCGCCTAACAGAGATTGAGCGGCAAAGGCTAAAGCCATACCGCCTATGCCTATGCCTGCCAGCAAAGCGTTAATGTTTATGCCGATATTGTTTAAGATAAAAAGAGCGGCTGCAGTCCATAAAATAATATCTGCAAAAAAGTCTGCGCCGCTTTTTAAAAGAGCATTTTCTTGCCCCATAAAGTATTTGGCGCTGATTAAATTGACAATTTCTGAAAGGAAACGCGTAAAACAGACGGCGACAATTATAATCCCCGCTACTGAGATTGTTTTTACAAGAAAAGGCGGCAAGACTAAAAATTTACCCGTGATATAAAACGGGATATATTGAAAAATAGGCATAAATTTTTTGCCGTTTTTTAAAAGATAAGAAGACAGACGGTTAGAAGTTTTGCTTGAGAGTTTGTTTAAAATAATTAAGAGAAGTTTTTTTAATAGAAAAGCGAGAAGTAAAAGAACAAGGAGTATTACAAATACCGCAATATAGTCTTTCAAAGTATTGCCGTAAAATACTGTATTTAGAGAAAAATGGGATAAAAACTCATTTATATTCATTGTTTTATTTTTTTATTGTTTATAGGCGGGTTATGAGACTTCTAAAAATGTAATTGACTATAAAAGAGAGGCATCTTTGACTTAAAGCCAAAGATGCCTTTCTCTTGTTGGACTATTTTAGATTTTAATATTCCGGCATTTGAGGCATACCGCCGCCCATTGGGGGCTTATTCTTTTCAGGTATGTCTGTGACCAAAGTTTCAGTAGTGAGTATTAAACTCGCTATAGAAGCCGCATTTTCTAATGCTGTCCTTGTGACTTTGGCAGGGTCAACTATGCCTTCTTTTACTAAATCCACATATTCATCTGTATCGGCATTGTAGCCGAAAGCCAATTCTTTGGAATTTTTGATTTTATCTACTATGACAGAAGCCTCTAAACCGGCATTTTCAACAATCATTCTGATTGGAGATTCAAGAGCCTTTGAAACTATGGCAATGCCCGTAGCCTCATCGCTGTCTGCTGGTTTTACAGATGAAAGGACATTTTGGGCTTTTAGCAGAGAAACTCCGCCGCCTGCCACTATGCCTTCCTCAACTCCCGCTCTTGTAGCGTTTAAAGCATCTTCTACTTTAAACTTTTTAGTCTTCATTGCAGACTCAGTGGCGGCTCCGACATTTATTACAGCCACTCCGCCCACAAGTTTGGCGAGTCTTTCTTGTAATTTCTCTTTGTCATAATCAGACTTTGTGTCTTCTATCTGTTTGCGTATTTGCGCTATTCTTGCTTCTATCTCTTTCTTTTCTCCAAGACCTGATACGATAGTTGTATTTTCTTTATCAACAGTCACTCTTTTTGCGCTGCCTAACATATCAATAGTTGCATTGTCAAATTTCAAGCCTGTCTCTTCAGAAATTACCGTTCCGCCTGTGAGAATTGCTATATCTTGGAGCATTTCTTTCCTTCTATCTCCAAAGCCCGGCGCTTTTACGGCTACAACTTTAAGAGTTCCGCGGATTTTATTCAAAATCAAAGTAGCAAGAGCCTCGCCTTCAATATCCTCTGCGATAATTACAAAAGGCTTTCCTGCCTGCACAACTTTCTCAAGCAAGGGCAAAATCTCTTGCATAGAACTCAATTTTTTATCAGTGATTATTATATAGGGGTCCTCTAAAACAGCCTGCATTCTTTCAGAGTCGGTCACAAAATAAGGGGAATTATAACCTCTGTCAAATTGCATACCTTCTACTACATCAAGAGTGGTTTCGCTTGTCTTGCCTTCCTCTACTGTAATCACTCCGTCTTTTCCTACTTTTTCCATAGCATTGGCTATGAGGTCGCCTATTTCTTTATCGCTTGCTGAAATTGAAGCAATTTGAGCGATTTCCTCTTTGTTTTTTACTTGTTTTGCAGTCTTTTTAATCTCCGCTATTATTGCGGCAGTAGCCTTTTCTATGCCTCTCTTTATGTGATTGGCATTTGCGCCGGCAGTGATATTCTTTAAGCCTTCATTTATTATAGATTGAGCCAGAACTGTTGCTGTAGTCGTGCCGTCGCCTGCAATGTCATTGGTCTTTGAGGCTA
>JAIRQB010000216.1 GCA_031256695.1 Elusimicrobiota bacterium
ATTTTTAACGCCAAATATTGCAAATGACTTTTGCAGTTTCCCTAAATTTTTAATTCTTAATTTTTAACTCTTTTATTCAGTCTTTAAAAACTCTTTGCTGCCTGCAATTTTTAAATCAAAGTTCCCATTTTCATACTCTAATATAGAGACGCTGCAATTGCTAATCAGTTCGCCTTTATACTTAATGCCCCCAAACATATAGAGCAGAGAAGTAATCAGCATTCCCGACGAGACAATTAAAACATTCCCGCCGTTTTTAGAAAGCGTTATAACTTCATTGAGAGCCTCAAAAATGCGTTTTGAAATCTCGGCAAAAGTTTCAGCCTTTTTAGAGGCATCATTATTGTGAATTTCGTCGGCGATTTTGTTATATCCTAATTTTGACACAAGGTTTTTATAATTCTCCTCTCTATTGTTTAAATCTATGCCGTATTTTTTATAAATAGGCTCCCACATTGAAGCATTTGGCTTTTTTTCAAAGCCGCCGAAACTCCATTCTCTAAAACCGTATATTTCTTTAATTTGCGGAATTGCATTTTTATTTTGCGACAAGATATTTTCTGCCGTATCTCTTTGCCGCCCTAAATCGCCGCAAAAAGCAGAGGTAAAAAAAATGTCTTGAAAAGATTTGCCGATTAAAAAAGATTGTTTTACTCCCTCCTCTGTGAGAGGCGAATCTGAAAAACCCTGCACTATATCCTCTATATTATAGAGCGTCTTTCCGTGACGGACTATGTAGAGAGTTGTTTTTTTTAATTCGCAAATTATTTTATTTTCCACCGCAATTTTCCTTTTTTAAATATAAAAAAAAATCCAAATTTCCTTTTGGACCTTTTAATGCTGAATCAGTTCCGCCGAGTATTTTAAAACCTATTTTTTCAGCCTCAAGTTTTATTTTATTTATTGCTTTTTGCCGCAATTTCTCATCTCTGATTACGCCTTTTCCAACTTCGCCGTATTCCAACTCAAATTGCGGCTTTATCATAGGCAAAACGCAGCCGTTGTCGGAAATTATTTTAAAAGCCGAAGGTAAAATTTTATCAAGAGAAATAAAAGAGACGTCTATAGTTATAAAGTCTATTTTGTCTTTGATGAGAGCGCCGTCAAAATACCTAAAATTTACCTTCTCTATATTTATAACTCTCTTATCTTTTTGAAGGCTGTAATGAAGTTGTTGACAGCCTACATCTACGGCATAAACTTTAGCGGCTCCGCGCCGCAATAGACAATCCGTAAAGCCGCCCGTTGAAGCGCCTATGTCTAAACAAATTAAATTTGAGACGTCTATTTTTAATTCAGAAAGAGCGGATTCCAATTTAAGACCGCCGCGGGATACGAAAGGATGCGCATTTTTTATCTCTATAAAAACATCGTCTTTAAAAATATTAGAGGCTTTATAGCATACTTCTCCGTTGACAAAAACATTGCCCGCCATAATAAAACTTTGCGCTTTGGAGCGGGTTTCAAAGAGTTTCTTTTGAACTAATAAAATATCTAAACGGGTCTTCATTGTTAATTTTTTAAATCTGCGGCGTTGCGCTTTGAGCGCCTGCGCTATTTGTCGTCAAGAGAGAGCAATTCGCTAACGGTTGCTATTTCATATTTTCTTTTCTTTATCTCGTCTATGAGTTTAGGCAAAAAAGAGAGGCTTTTTGAATTTTTATGAGTGTCGTGGAATAAAAGGATTGCGCCGTTTGAAACGGCTCTCAAATATTGGCTATACATCTGTCCGTTTTTTATTTTTCTTTTCCAATCTTCTCCAAAAGACCAATTTATAACTTTATATCCGTATCTTTCCGCTATTTCTAAAGCGTCGGGCTTGGAATATCCGTTTGGATACCTGACGAGGCGCGGATTTATTCCTAAAACTCTTGATAAAATTTTACCGCTTTTCATCAATTCCCGCTCAATAACTTCCGCTCTTGAACTTTCGCTGTAAGAATAAAAATTTAAATGGCTGTAGGTGTGATTGCCTATTTCATGCCCTTCTTCAAGTATGCGTTTGGCAAGTTTCGGATTTTTCTCAACTTGAGTTCCCAGCAGGAAAAAAGTTGCTTTGACGTTTTTTTCTTTCAAGAGTTTTAAGACAAAATCAGTTGACCTTCCTGGTCCATCGTCAAAAGTTAAAGAGATTTTTTTTATATTGCCAGGTCCTTTAGAATAAAAGTTTGAATAGGATTTTTTATTGTTTTCAATGTCTGAGAGAAGTTGAGCGCCGTCATTTTCTACGCTTGTTTCGCCGGTTATGTCTTCTCCGTCAGGTTCAAAGATTGCAGATTGATTGTTTGATTGTCCGTCTCCGTCTTGCTTGATTGTTTTATCGCCTGCGAAATTTTGATAAAAAACAACAGACATTATAAATGCAAGTATTATTATTATTTTCGTTTTCATTTTCGCTCTCTGCATTTTTAATATCCGCTCGGCAATATCAAAGACAGAGCGGTTAAAAGCCCGGCATTTACTATCTGCATCCAAAAATTGTCGTTTAATTTCCAAGGAACTGCTTCTATAAAAGCGGCAAGCATTGCGCCAAATAAAGCAAAGGGCAAATTAAATAAAAAAAGACCTGCGGTAAAGCAAGATAAAAAACAGGCGGCGCTGCCTTCCAATGATTTTCCGCCTATAATTTTATGCTTTCCAAAAACCCGCCCTATAAGAGCGGCTGAACTGTCTCCGAAAGCAAGATATAGGAAACTCGCTAAAACAAATTCTCTGTTTTTAAAAAGAAGCATCGCAAATAGAGCGCCGCTTAAAGTCCATATAAGACCGCTGATTTTATTGATTTCTTCTTTGCGGTATAAACCTTTAAAATTTTTCACAAAAAATTCATTAAATTTTTGGAATGTAAATCTGCTCCATTCAAGAATGCCGACGAGTATGATAATTGCAGACATCGCCAATACGACAATCTTTTTAGGCAAATACCAAAAAGCCGCCGTATATAAAAGCAAAAGGAGATGAAAAGATTTTCTTTTAATTTCATCTTTTACTATTTCATTCATAATTTTCCTTCTAAAATTTTTGCGCGTAAAAAGCAGAGTTTAACGGACAAAAATGCGGTTTCGGCAGTATAGCATTTTTACAAAAAAGCGCTTTTTTGAGTTTAGACGGCAAAATTGATGTTTGCTTTAGGAACGTCTTAAACAAAATCTTATATTTGCTTCGGGAACGTCTTAAGCAAAATCTTATATTTGCTTCAGAGAAATCTAAAGCAAAATGATAAGATTTCAAAAACAAAAACAGACGCTTGGGAGGCTTTGAAATGAAAGAATTAAATTTTGGAGAAAATGCAGGCGGCAGAATACAAGACGGTTTTCCCGTCTATACTGTCTCTCAAATAAATGAGGAGATAAAAGAATTGTTTGAGACCGCTTATCCTTCCGTCTGCATTGAAGGCGAGATTTCAGATTTTAAATCCTATCAATCAGGGCATTTTTATTTTTATCTCAAAGACGAGAAATCTCAAATAAAGGCTGTGATGTTTGCCTACAATAATAATTCTTTGAAATTTGAGCCTGCAAATGGAATGAAAGTTTTGGCTTTTGGACGGCTGAGCGCATATCCTGCAAGAGGCGATTATCAAATCATAGTCTCTAAAATGGAAGAAATAGGAACAGGCGTTTTATTTAGAGAATTTGAAAAATTAAAAAAGAAATTGGCGGCGCTCGGTTTTTTTGACGAAGAGCGCAAAAGACAAATACCCGTCCTCGTAAATAAAATAGGCATAGTCACATCTGCAGACGGCGCCGCTTTGCGCGATATTTTAAAAGTTTTAGACAGTTTTAACGCTGAAATTGAGGTTTTAATAGCGCCAGCGCGCGTTCAAGGCAATGAAGCGCCTAAAGAAATTGCCGCCGCTATAGAATTATTAAACGATAAATACGGCATTTTAGATGTTTTGCTTGTAGGACGCGGCGGAGGCTCTCTTGAGGATTTATGGGCTTTCAATACCGAAATTACAGCGCGCGCAATTTTTAATTCAAAAATACCCGTTATATCCTGCATAGGACACGAGACGGATTGGACTATTGCGGATTGGACTGCCGATTTGAGAGCGCCGACTCCATCTGCCGCCGCTGAAATTGTCATTAGAAAAAAACTTGAAGCCGCTGAATTGCTGAAAGATTTAAAAGAAAATCTCGCATACAAAATGGAGAGTATTTTTACTGAAAAGAAAAACAGATTTGATTTTGCCTCATCTCATCGGGCATTTGTCAGCCCGCATTTAATTTATGAGGACAAAATAAAACGGATTGACGAAATATCTCAAAAAATCCAAGCCGCAATTTCCAAATTTATTCAATCAAAAGAGGAAAAACTCTCGGAAATGTCCCGAGTATTAAATATCTTGTCTCCTCAAACTATTTTAAATAGGGGCTATGCCGTAGCCAGAGATGAATGCGGAAAAATATTGAAAGACAGCGCAGAAATAAAGAAGGGCGATAAAACGGAGATTAAACTTGCAAAAGGCGCTTTTAAAGCGGAAGCGGAGGAAATTTTAGACAGATAGCGACGGCAAAACAAAAAGGCGCTTTTAGCGCATTTTAATTTCTTCTCTCATTTTGTCCGGGTCAAAGCCTCTGCAGATGACAATAAAGAAATTTTTTATTTTTACGCCGTCTCTGTATACGGAGAATTCTTCAGCCTTAGAATAAGAAGTAAAAGCCTCTCCATAATATTCGCTTGGCTCTGTATAAAAATAATCGCTTGATATAAAAATGCCCGTCTTGCCTTTCAAAATATCTAAATCTTTCTGCCAAAAATCATATCCGTCAATCCTATCGCTTAAACAAAATATCCGCATTGCTTTTTGTCCGCTTATACTGCCGCTTGCGTCTTGTTTGCCTATATTTCCGCTTGTAAAAATGCCGAAATACAGTTGCCCTGCAAGATAACTTTTATATGTGAAAATAAAAGGCTTTTTGCCTTCTGGAAAAGACGCATAGATTTCATTTATGCGCTTTCCTATCTCTTGCCAGCCGAATAAGTCGTTTGTTATGTCTATCTGCTCGGATTTTTTTATGCCGTGTTCTATTTTAAGAGCCTGTTCCTGCGGCAAAAAATTTTCTATAGGAATAATTTTATATTTGATATGCAAAACTGCGGCGACAATGACAAGGGCGGTAAAAATATAAGACAAGACAATATAATTTCTAAACCATTTCTTGTTTAGATTCTTCTCCATAATATATGCGGCATAAATTGTCAAAGACAAATAGCCCATAGCGGGCCAATGCGGCAAAATTTCATTAAATAAAGATACCGCGTTAAATAAAATCAAAATCGGAAGGCAAAAAGAAAGGATTAAAAGATTTCTCTCTTTTATTTCCATATCGCCGCTCTTTATAAATTCTTTGACGCAAAAATAAACAGATGCCGACAGCAAAACAAAAAAAGGCGGAGAAATATAGGCGCTTTGAGCGCCTAAACATCTAAAAAATGAAATCAAAGAAAGAGGCGGAAGCCCGCCCGAGCCGAAACCGTGCTTAAACTGAAAAGCAAAAGAAGCGAAACCGTTTTGATAATTCCAAATTATGACGGGCAAAAAAATTAAGACAGATTCCAATAAAGCGATATAAGGCTCTTTTGTTTTTAAAATAAATCTATGCCTTTTTGACAAGAGCAAAAATATCAAAATGCTTGCCGCAAGAGCCGCCGCATTGTATTTTGAAAGCATAGCAAAGCCCAAAGAAAATCCGAGAAAATGCCAGTAAATTTTCTTTTCTGTTTTGAGGATTAAGATGAAAAGGAGAAATGACAGAAGCCAAAACAGGGCAAGAGGAGTGTCGGGGACATTTATTACCGCGCCGAAGAAAGAAAATACGGGCATAATGTTTAACAGCAAGACTGCGGCAAAGGCAATTTTGCCGTCAAAAAGTTTTTCAGCGCAGAGATAAAAAATAAAAGAGGCGGTAAAGAAAATCAAAACAGCGGGAAATCTGACGGCAAAAACAGAATCGCCGAAAATCAAAGTTGAAACTTTTATTATATAGCCTATCATTGGAGGATGGTCAAAATATGAGAGCGATAAAAATTTAGAATAGACCCAATAATGAGCCTCGTCTGTAGTAAGACCGGCTGAACTTATAAATAAAAGCCTCAAAAATGCCGTAAAGATATTTAAAATCCAAAAATAGAGAGTCCATTTTGTTTTCATTTAATTTTCCTTAAAAAAACAGAATGCGCAATGGAGCAAATATAATGCGGCTGCAGGAGTAAAAAAGCCGTCAATAATGCCTATACTGCCGTAAAATTGCGGCAAAAAGCCGAATTTGATAAACTCCCGCCCGTCTTAAAACCGCAAAACGGGCGGTTAGCTCAGTTGGAAGAGCATTTCCCTTACAAGGAAGAGGCCGTAGGTTCAAGTCCTGCACCGCCCACTGCAACAAAAGCCTTCCAAAAAAAATCTCATTGATAAACTCAAAGAATAATAGCAAAAACGGATTTCAGGCAAATTCCAAAATGTTTGGAGTTTTATTGCCGTATACCCGTTTTGTTTTCAACAAAATAAATATAAAGGCGGAAATTTACAAACTATGAAAAATGAAAAAATAAACAGTAAAACAGCAGTCTATCCCGGGAGTTTTGACCCCCTTACAAATGGGCATTTGGATATAATCAAAAAAGCCTCTGCAATATTTCCTAAACTGATTGTGGCTATTACAAAGAATATGAACAAAAACCATTCTTTTACTCTTGAGGAAAGGGTCTCTATGTCAAAAGAGGCTGTCAAAAATTTAAAAAATGTAGAAGTCGTCTCTTTCAACGGGCTTTTGATTGATTATCTTGCGGGCATAAATGTTTGCATAATGATTAGAGGTCTTAGAGCGGTATCTGATTTTGAATATGAATTCCAACTCGCCCTTATGAATAAAAAATTAAATCCCGGCATTGAGACTGTCTTTCTTATGCCTGAGCAGGCAAATACTTTTCTCTCTTCAAGTATGGTGAAAGAAGTGGCATCGCTTGGAGGCAAAACGGGAAGTTTCGTCCCGCCCTGCGTAGAAAAATATCTAAAAAAATTAAAGGTCTAAAATGAAAATTGCCGAAATGCCTTCTAAAATATTCAATCTTTTGCAAAAGCGCGGCTTTTCTAAAATTGAAATAGCCGCTATGTTTATTATTTTTACGCTCTGCCTGATTTTTTCTTTCTTTAAATTTAATTCTATTTTAGATTCGGCGGAAGAAGAAGCGGCAAAGAGAAATCTAATTTCTTTAAGAATGACTATATCCTCTTATTACAATGACAATAACGGCGCTTATCCAAGCGCAGACATAGAGAGAGAACTTATAAACGGGAAATATTTGCCTAAAATTCCTCCGCTTAAAATTAAACATCACTCAAAAACGGAAAAAATTTCAATTTTTAAAGAAAATCAAACTGAAGACGATGGAACTTGGGTCTATGTCCCGCAGGCTTCTCAAGACGGCAAAAAGCGCGCGGGAGACTTTTATATAAACTGCTCTCATAAAAATTCAGACGGAAATATTTGGAGTTCTCTATAATGTTTTTATCCTCAAGCGCCGTCTCAAGCCTTATAGGATTTTTTTTGACTGCCGCAAGTTCAGCCTTTGCTTTTAAATGCGCGGACATTTTTTTAAACCGCAATAAAGGGCGGAAACAAAATGCAAAAACCTTCTCTTTAAAAACCGCTTTTTGTTTTTCACTTTTAGTTGGGATTTTATGCCCTCTTTTCGCATATTTTGCCGAGCAAAATCCGTATCAGCATTCAATTCTTATCTTTCCAATTCTAATTTTTTATCTAATCTCTGTTTCCGCCATAGACATTAAAACGCATATCATTCCCGATATTTTCCCCCTCTCTGCCGCT
>JAIRQB010000050.1 GCA_031256695.1 Elusimicrobiota bacterium
TAAATAATGCCGCTGGTCAAAAAAGATATTAAAGAAGCGCCGTTTGCCTTAAAAAGCAGGCGGCGCTCTTTTTGTCTATGAAGGAGTTTTTTTATGACAAGTAAAATTTTAAATAGACTTTTTAAAGCGATAGAGATTTTAATAGCGGTTTTGCTCGGCATAATGATAGTTTTAGTTTTTGCAAATGTGGTAGCAAGAAAGGTTTTCAATTACGGTTTTGTTTGGTCAGAAGAAATTACGCGTTTTTCTTTTATTTATCTTGTCTATTTAGGGGCAATAGTTGCGATGAAAGAAAATAGACACCTATTAGTTGAAACAGCGCTTGTGCGTTTATCTCATAAAGTTAAAAAATATCTATACGCTGCCTTGCAAATTATAATTATCGTCCTTATGATTCTTTTGACAAAAGGCAGTTATATGCTTGTCATTCAAACTATGAATGACAGTTGGGCGGCAACTCATTTGCCGCAAGGCGTTATATGGGCATCGGGTCTTATAGCGGGGACGGCGATTGCCGTAATTGCTGCGGTAAATTTGTATAGGCTTTTTATATTGAAAATACCCGTTGAAGAACTTATAACTCCGCATAGCGATGACGGCGCAGAAAATAAAATATCAGATTAAAGGGGGACAAATGACTGCAATTTTGCTTATTTCATTTACGGCATATTTAGTGATTTCAATAATGGCGGGGCTGCCGATAGCGTTTTCCCTTATACTTTGCGCGGCGGCGACCGCTTTTCAGATGAATTTTGACGCTCCCAATTCTCAAATAATAGCGGCTCAATTTATGCGCGGTCTTGACAGCGTCACTATGATGGCTTTGCCTTTTTTTATTTTGGCGGGAGAATTGATGAATAAAGGCGGGCTTACAAATAGAATCATCGCTTTTTGCAATATCTTTTTAGGGCGCGTGACGGGCGGGCTTGGATATGTTGTGATTTTTGCCTGTTTAATTTTTGCAAGTCTTGTAGGCTCTGCCGTTGCAAGCACAGCGGCATTAGGCGCTATTTTAATACCGATGATGGCAAAATCCGGCTATAACAAAGCGGAGTCTGCGGGCTTGGTAGCCAGCGCAAATTTAGTCTCTCCCATAATGCCGCCGTCTATACCTTTTATAGTTTATGCGGGCATAGCAAATGTGTCTATCGGAGCGCTTTTTTTAGGCGGCATAGCGCCTGCATTTTATTTGACGGCAATAATGTGCGTCACTTGGTTTATAGTCTGCCGCAAAAATCCAATCAAATCCAATGAGCCACGTCCGTCTATTAAAGAAGCGGCTTTGGTTATTTTAGGCGGTCTTTGGGCTTTATTCTTGCCTTTTATAATACTTTTCGGTTTGCGTTTTGGTTTTTTTACAGCGACTGAAGCGGGGGTAATAGCGGTAGTTTATGCTTTATTTGTAGGAAAGATAGTTTATAGAGAATTGACTTTTAATTCTTTTGTAAAAGCGATGGTATCAGCCGCAAAGATGTCAAGCGTGGTTATGTTTTTAGCGGCAGCCGCTCAAGTTGCGGCATACTTTATCACTATATCAGGAATGCAGACTTTAATTGCCGAAGGTTTAGGAGTTTTTACAGACAGACCTATGCTTTTAAATGTGATTTTGCAGACAATCATTATTTTGATGGGGACTTGCGTAGATGTAGTTCCTACAATTTTGATAATGACGCCGATAATGCTTCCCCTCTTAAAAGCGGCAAATATAGATTTAATTTATTTCGGCATAGTTTTTACTTTGGCAAATGTTTTAGGGCTTACTTCTCCGCCTGTGGGACCGGTTTTAAATGTAGCCTGCGCTACGGGCGATGTCAAAATGGAACAGATTTTAAAGCCTGTAATTCCATACTATATAGCCCAAGTGATTTTAGTCTACCTTTTAATTTTATTCCCGCAACTTGTGATGGTCCCATACCATTGGATAGCAGGGAAATAACTCTTAAAAGTGAAAAATGAAAAGTTAAAAGTTAAGTGAGTTGCCCTCAATTACAGATGGCAACTTCAGTTGCTTTACATACTGTTTTGCAACTCAGTTAAAAATTTCGGAATGGAAATTTAAGATAAAAGAGGGGGCAATGCTTTCGCATTGCCCCCTCTTTTTGTTTTAGGGCGGCGGGACGGCAGCGATTGGCGTTTTGCGCCAAGCCTCGCAGTTGTCATACTCGCAAAAATGAAGCGCAGCAGCGCTTCATTTTTAGCGGGTATCCATTTTATTTTAGGGCGATATGATAGGCGACAACGATGATTGCTTTTGCGCCAAGTCCCGCATTGTCATACTCGCAAAAATGAAGCGCAACAGCGCTTCATTTTTAGCGGGTATCCATTTTGCCATTTCCTTTCTCTGTTCAAAGGCAAAAGGCAAAAAGGTGAAAGTCTTATAACAAACAGGGATTCCGTCAGCGCTATGCGTTTGCGCACGACGGAATGACACCCGGTTCTCACTTTCATCATTTTCTCGTCGGTAAAACAGCCTTTCTCCGAGCGGCAATACTATATAGTATTGCCGTTGTGTTTGACAACACAACGGCTGTATAAAAACAAACTAC
>JAIRQB010000104.1 GCA_031256695.1 Elusimicrobiota bacterium
AAGAATCGGCATTTCTATATCTGAAAAAAGATTGTATCCCTCCTTTGCGCCTAAAACGCCGCCGCTGTGAAAATCTATAAAAAGGTCAGGCGGTATCAGAGGCAATTTATCTATGCCGTCTTTAAAAATTTTATATAGAGCAAAAGAGGCGAAGGCAATGCGCGCGGCATAGACGGCAGTTTGCTCTATTTGAGAATCGGCAAAAGATATTTTTTTAGCGCCTCTGCCTAAAAAAGAATCATCGCCTGTTTCAAAGTTTAAATATTCTTTTGATAAGGAAGTTATATCGTGGGATTTGAAAGTGTTTAAACAATAAGAGGCTATTGAAACGTCAAAAAACAGCCCTTCAATATCTATGCCTAAAATTTTATAGATATTCCTTTCAAACTTTAAAGAGGAAGATATTTTTTTTATTTTTTTAGACGCTAAAACGGGAGAAAAAATCTCTTTAAATTGTTCAAAATCTATTTGTTGAGCCGTCAAAATATTGTGAGAGACGGGAATATAATAAGATTTGCCGTCTATAGATACAGACGCGCCTACGATATGGGGCTTGATATAATTCGGCGAGTTGAGAATAGTTTTGATTGAAAATATGCCGCAGGCTTCAATCTCTGAAACTAAAGTTTTCAATTTGTCTGTTGAATTTATAATTTCATAATTAAATGAAGCCTCTAAATTTTCAGGAATATCAAAAACTGCTTTTTCTCTATTGCTTTTAAAATCCGCCTTGTCTGAAATTTCTGCTGAATTTTCTTTTTCCTTTTCTTTCCCGTCTTTTGTTTTTCCGCTTCCATTATCAGACGCCTTGCCGCAATACTTTTCAAATAAACTTTTAAATTCATATTTTTTAAAAAAAGCGGCGGCTTTTTCTATATCAAGAGATTTATTTTCAAAACTTTCTAAACCGTATCCTATCGGAACATCATTTTTTAACTCAATCAATTTTCTGCTCAACAAAGCGCTTTCGCGCCCTTCTGCTATAAGTTTCCCCGTCTTGCCCGCAATGCTTTCAGCATTAGAGAGGATATTTTCCAAATTCCCGTATTCTTTTATAAGTTTTACAGCGGTTTTTTCTCCAATGCCTTTGACGCCGGGGACATTGTCAGAGGCATCTCCCATAAGAGAAAAGAGGTCTATAATTTGATTTGGGCTGACGCCGAATTTTTCCTCTACTTCGCTGTTGCCGAACATTATCTCTTTAGAATCATTCCAAACTAAAACTTCTTCTCCAAAGACTAATTGCATAATGTCTTTATCGCCCGTAACTATCACTGTTTCTATTTTATTTTCTCTGTTTTTCTTAACTATTGAGGCTATCAAGTCGTCTGCTTCATAATTTTCAATTTCAACTTTTTTTATATTTAAAGCCTCTACCGCCTCTCTCGCTATAGGCATCTGATTTATCAAAGCCTCGTCTATCGGTTTTCTATGCGCCTTATATTCTTTAAAAAGATTGTGGCGGAAATTTTTAGACGGATAATCAAAACAGACGGCAAAATAACCGGGCTTAAAATTTTCTTTAATTTTAAGCAAGAGTTTTACAAAACCAAAAACGGCGTTGATTTGCACTCTTGAAGATGTTGAAAGCGGCGGCAAAGCGTGATAAGCGCGGTGGATATAAGCGTTTCCGTCTACAATGTAGAATTTTTTCATTTGTTCTCCTTGTCTGTTTTCACCGACGCGCTTTGCATTTATAAGCGTTAATTTTTTAGCCTTTTTTGACGGTATCGTCTATCCATTTCAAATAATCTCTATTGCATTTTGTAATTTCAAAAGCGGCAATCTCGGGAACTTGATAAGCGTGATTTTTCTTAACCGCGTTTTCTAAAAGTTTAAATTTAGAGGCAGTTGTCTTCATTATCAAAAGCCGCTCTTTTGAATTCTCTATTTTCCCGCGCCACCAATAAAAAGAATTGATTTTTTCAACAATAGAAATGCAAGAAACTATCTTTTTGTTTAAAGTTTCTTTTATTATTTTGTCCGCCGTTTTCTTATCGGGAACAGTTATGAAAACATTTAAATAGCGCATTTTTCCTCTTAAACCTGCATCTGTTATTTGGACGGAGGCGGCAATGGAATAGAATCCTTTGCGCCGTCTGTCTCAAAATAGTTGTAAAACTCGTTTATTTGGTCTGATATTTCTTTAGTCAAAGGCATAGTAGTTGTTGAAGCCAATACCATAGAAATATAATACATATTGTCTTTGCCCTCTTTTATGCCGACGCCCGCTATGTCATAGAGAGGATTTAGCATTTGTTTGCGGTGACCCTTATTTGCTATGTCTTTATCTTCATACCACTGCATAATCAAATCTCTAGCCATTTCATCGTCGGAGTTATATTTTTTTCTATATATAAAAGCGAGATTTTCTGTAGCGTAATTTGAATTTTCAATTTCTTTTAGAGCGGCTTTCAAACCGTTATGCGTTAAAAAATTCCCGTTTTGATATTGAGCCCTTTTTTCTGCAACAGACTCGGCGGTTTTGTCTCTTGCAACAGGCTTTAGACCGTTAAGTTTTCTCAACTCATTTAAATACTCAATGGTTTTAACGCTCAAATTTTGAGGATCCGGCTTATAAACCTTAATCCTTGCCGCAAAAGCGCCTGCGAATGCCGAAATGATAAAGACAAAAGACAAAAGCAAAATTATTTTTTTGTTTTTAAACATAAATGCCTCCTGTAAAATAAAATGGATTATAAACTTAAAAAATTAAAACTTGAGATTCTCTGCAATCTCGTCAAGTATGCCGGCTCTCAAGCATAAATCTAAAACTGTAAATCTGCGCCGTATAAAAAACGCCCTCAAAAAACTGCGCTTCAAATATGCTTCGTCTATTCCTATATGGGCGGGCTTATACGGAGTTCCTATTATTTCAAACCGCTTTTTAATCTCATCAACGGGCAGCAATTGCTCGGCAATTTTCTTTTTTAAAATGCCCCAACTGTCTTTAAAAGTTTGAAGTTGAATTTTAAGTCTGCTCGGCTCTATCCATTTGGCGGCGCTTTCAGCGATGCATAAATCCTTAAAATCCGTATCCTTAAAAATCTCTTGCGCAAGAGTCATAAAATCCTCTTTTGTTTTCCATATTTTGACAGCGCGCTCTATATCTATTTTCTCAACGGGAAAACGAAGCAAACTCTCATAGAGAGCGCTTACCGCTATCGTTCCAACGGCTGCTTGAAAACCGTGAGAAATATCTCTGCCTTTATATTTTAAATGCTCCATACTCCATAAATGGCTGAATTGATGCTCCGCTCCAGAAGCAGGTCTGCTTGAACGGTAATACTGCATAGCGAAACCGCCCATAATGAGACCTGTTATTAAATCTGATACTGGTTTTTTATCTCCTGCCGCCAAACCTCTTGGGTCAGACAGAGAATTATGCAAAGAGCCCTGGACTATGTTCCAAGCCTTGACGTCAATTTTTTCTTCGCCTAAAGCGTCCGCTAAAATCCAATCGGCGCCTGCCGGTATTTTTGCAAACAAATCGCCGTAGCCGGAGGCTGTAAGTTCCTTCGGCGCATTTCTTATTACATTTATATCAACAAGACAGGCTTTAGGCGCAGGGCAAGAGACTGTCTGCTTTTTGCCGTCTATTGTCATAGAAGCGCCATATGCCGTATAGCCGTCCATAGATGCGGCTGACGCTATGCAAAAATATCTGCGGTTTGTTTTGCTGGAAGCGAGTTTGACAATATCGTTTATCACTCCCGAACCTACGGCTATCGGAATCGCTTCCGTTTTGTTTAAAAAATCTATCAGATTTTCAACATATTTATAGTCCGCATATAAATTCGGGTCTGAAAAAATAAAAGGTTCTTCTTGATTTATTTTTTTCGCTGTAAAAATATCAACAACTTCTCTGCCTGCGGCTCTAAAAGTATTGTTGTCTGCAACAATTGCAACTTTAGAACTGCCGGGAAATTCCTTAATGAAAATCTCAGCCGAGCGTGTGAGAATTCCTTCGCCTATAGCCAATGATTTTGTGTCAACAGCCGATTTGAGCGCTTCTTCTATGCTTATTTGATTAGACATTTTGAGCCTCCTTGTTTGATTATAAACTAAATGCTCTCTTTTTTACAAAAAAAGAAAATTTGCGCTAAATAAGGCAATATCCGCAAAAAAGAGCCTTTTGCAAAATTGCGCCTGCGGCAGAGACGGATAAATTAAAAAGCGCATCTGAAGAGCAAAGAAGTTAATAATTTATAATAATCAAAACTCAGACATTAAAAGAGGAAATTATGAAAACTTCCGTATCTGTCAATTTCGCAGGCATAAAATTAAAAAACCCCGTCCTTACGGCTTCGGGGACTTTTGGATACGGCTATGAAATTGCCGATTTGATTGATTTAAAAAAACTCGGCGGGATAATTACTAAAACCATCACGCTTTTGCCTAAAGACGGAAATCCGCCGCCGCGCATTGTTGAAGCAGACAGCGGAATGATAAACAGCATTGGTCTGCAAAATATAGGAGTTTGCGCTTTTGTAGAAAAACCTCTTGAAAAATTGTCAAAGATAGGCATTCCTATAATTGTAAGCATAGCGGGCGCTTGCGCTGAGGATTATTGCGGCATAATCCGCATTTTAAACGGGCAGCGAGCAATTTCTGCCGTTGAAATGAATTTATCTTGCCCAAATTTACAAAAGCAAATTATATGCCATAACGGCAAATTGACAAGACAGATAATAAAAAGCGTAAAGCGTATTTCTAAATTTCCAATCATTGCAAAACTATCGCCTCTTATAACAGACATTTCAAAACTCGCAATATCCGCTCAAGAAGCGGGCGCTGACGCCGTCTCGATAGCAAATACTTATCCTGCTATGGCTATAGATATAAAGACATTTAAACCCAAACTTGCGGCTGTAAAAGGCGGGCTGTCAGGCTCTTGCATAAAACCTATAACTTTGGCTCAAGTTTATGAGGCTCATAAAAAAATAAAAATCCCTATTTTAGGGTGCGGCGGAATTTCAAAAGCGCAAGACGCTGTAGAATTTATTTTGGCGGGCGCTTCTTGCATATCCATAGGCTCAGCCGCTTTAATTTCGCCTAAAACGCTGATAGAAATAGCGGAAGGCATTGAAAAAATTTTGACGGATAAAAAAATAAAAAAAATCACAGATATTATAGGCGCTGTTGCAGACGGCTCAGAAAAACAAAATAAACGCTAATTTTTGCGCGGCAAAGACCGCTTAAAACTTAATCCAAATTCAAGCAATATTCTAATAAAGAGGAATAAAATGAAAAAAATAATTTTGGCATTAGATGTCTTCGGTTTAAAAGAGAGTAAAAATTTAATAGAGCAGGCAAAAGATTTTGTAGATATTTTTAAAGTAGGTCCCATCTTATTTTTAAAATGCGGCAGAGAAATAATTGATTTCATCAATTCCATAAATAAAAAAGTTTTTTTGGATTTAAAATTCCACGATATTCCCGCCACTGTCAGACGTTCCGTTGAGTCGGCGAGGGATTTAGGAGTTTATAGCCTCACCGTTCATTCTTGCGGCGGCTCTGAAATGCTGACAGCAGCCGTTTCAGTAAAGGACAGACCTAAAATTTGGGCTGTGACAGTTTTGACCAGCGCTGTAAGTTCCAAAGAGGAAGTTTTAGAAAGAGCGCTTCTTGCTAAATCTTGCGGCGCAGACGGAGTAATTGCTTCTCCGCTTGAGAGCGCGGCTATAAAAAATAAATGCGGCGCTGATTTTGAGGCAATTACCCCCGGCATAAGGCTTAAAGAGACAAAAGACGACCAAAAAAGAACGGCAACCCCGCAAGAGGCTTTAAAAAACGGCGCTGATTTTTTAGTAATTGGCAGACCTGTTTTAGAATCTCCTAACCCTGCTCAAACTTTAAAAGAAATATCTGACAGTTTAGAGCAAAAATAGAAATAGTATGGATAGACGATGTTTAGCGCTATCTAAAATCAAAGGACATTTTCTATGAAATCAGTAATACAGAGAGTTAAATCCGCCGCTGTCATAATAGAGGGAAAAGAGAAACGCTCAATATCGGAAGGGCTTGCCGTTTTAGCGGCATTCGGCAAAAACGATAATTTTGAAATATGCAAGAAATCGGCGGAAAAACTTTTGAATTTAAGAATTTTTTCAAATGAAAGCGGCAAATTTGACAAATCTGTTTTGGATATAAAAGGCGAAATTCTCATTATTTCTCAATTTACTCTCTATGCCGATTGTCAAAGGGGAAAAAGACCTGATTTTACGGGCGCCGCTCCTTTTGAAAGCGCAAAAGAATTCTATGAGTTTTTTATAGATGAGATGAGAAAATCGGGCTTGACGGTAAAAAGCGGGGAATTCGGCGCAAAAATGCTCGTTGAAATACAAAATGACGGACCTGTGACTATTGTTTTTGACTTTTAACTCTTAACTTTTAATTGCTGTTTGCCTTTATCTTTGCCTTTGAAAAAGAAAACGGCTGAAAGCGGTGAACGCCTTATAATAAAAATGGATTGCGGCTTCCGCCGCAATGACACCGTTGGTAGCGTCAAAGCATTCACCCCCAGTGTTGTCATACTCGCGCCAGCAATGCGGCTGAAAGCCGCTATTGCGCCAGCGCGAGTTG
>JAIRQB010000115.1 GCA_031256695.1 Elusimicrobiota bacterium
AGCGTGATATTGCGGATTCCATTCTTTGTCAACAGCCTGAGGTCTTATTGTCTTATCGTAAGGATGCAATGCGGCGGGGATATTTTTCCTCGCAAGTTCTGTAGACTCAAAAGTAATACACATATAAGGAGCGTTTATGTTTCTGGGGTTTTCTATATATAAGTCTATGTCCTCTTTTAAAATGCTCGGCGTAAAAGGCATCCAAAAATCTCTGTCTTTAATGTATTGATTTAATATGTCTATATTTTTGAAATGTTTGGCATTGCATAAAATTGAGCGGTTGCCTAATGCTCGCGCCCCCCATTCCTCGCGTCCTGCGCAACGGGCAATCACTTTGTCTTCGCTTAAAAGTTTTGCCGCTCTTTGAGCGGCTTCCTCATTAGATAATTTCTCAAAAGAATATCTATCAGAGACCGTTTTTAAATAATTTTCAATTTCATCATCGCTGTTTTGAGAACCTAAATATAAATTTGTAATTTTTTTAACGCTCTGTTTTAAAATTTGATTTCCGTAAAAAAGACCGCCTATGGGCAGCGACTCATCTCCGCAACTTGGGCATACAAAAATAGAGCCGACTTCGCTCATCTCATAAACTTTTTTTACCGCTTTCACATTCATCATCACTCCGCCGCCCAAACAAATATCCGATACTCCCGTTTTATTTATCCAAATTTTAATCCACTTTGTCATCATTTCTTCTGTAAAAGTTTGTATAGCGCCGCAGATATTGTCAAAACGCTCAAAAGACAAGCGTTCAACTATATAATTGAAATAATCTGCCGAATTGATTTTGGATATAAATTTCCCTTGCGCATCTATTTGAATCATCTCTTCAAAAACTTTTTTCACTCTCTCTATTTGTTCCTCTTTGGCATATGGAGCCATACCCATCACTTTAAATTCGTGCTCTAAACCTTTCATTCCTAAAAAGCCTGTGACGCAATAATATAAATGCCCCAGCGATATTATTTGATTGAGCCGATACAAAATATCTAATTTTCCATTCTCAAAAACGGCAACTTTTGCAGAAGCCCAGTCGCCTGCTCCGTCAATAGTAAAGCAGAGATATTTTTTCCGCTCGTCTATAAAATACATTGAGGCTAAAATATGCGCGCTGTGATGGTCAAAGGGAACTATTTTTGAAGGGCTAACGCCTATTTTTGCCGCTATTGTTTTTATCAGTTTTTCTCTTGTTGCAATAAAGGGGAAAGACAATTTTTTATTTACTCTTTTTATAAAACGCCCTTGCAAAAATATATTTCTAATTAAAGATTTAAAACTTCTTTTGCCTCTCATAATAGCCGACGGGAATTTACTTTCATATTGCAGATATTTTCTCATAAAGGCTTCTTTGTTTTTGTAATGAATGGGAAAGACTTCGTCAACTGTTTTAGGGTCATATCCCCAAAATTCAAGGTCGTTTACAAAAACTAAATCATAATCATTTATTACAACTTTTGTGATTTTAGAAGCATCGCCTGAAAGATATTTGTCAATCACATATTTTAAAGCCTTTGCAGGATAGCCGTAAGAGTTTTTGATTCTGTTTAAACGCTCCTCGCTGATTAAGCAGACTATTTCTCCGTCAATGGAAAGACCGACAGTGGAATTATGCCCATAATGCAAAGACAAAACTATATTTTTCATAGTTGTTCTCCAAAATCTGTATTGTTAATTTCTGTATAGCGACATAAATACGGCGTCCAGAGCGCCTAAAAAGATGAGTTATTGCGGCAAGAAAATGCGGGATTACATTTGACCTGTCAGCCCAAATGCGCTTGAGCGCAATGTATATGTATCGGCGGTATGTCTAAAGGGAATTGCAAAAGAATTCAATAATAATTCATTGAAAAAATTTGAAACCGAAATTTCCATTTATTTCACATTTGTTTTTACAAATAAAGCCGCAATGAGATGTTTTGTTATATATCAAAAATTTTACTTATTTCAAAATCTAATAAAAAAGGCAGACGGCAAATTTGCCGTCTGCTTTTTTTTGTTTCTATACCGCTTATTCTTTAACTTTTAATGTGAAAAACAATTTTAGCGAGTTGCAAAACATTATATAAGGCAACCCAAGAATCAAATTTTGCCTTCAGAAAAAATAAAAGCGGCAAAATTTGAATAACAGTAAAAAAGGTTTTACCGCTTCTACAATTTAACTATATCCTTAAATTTTTCAATAAAGGTTTTTTGAGTTTGAGGCAGGCTATTGTAGAAAGGCAGTCCATAGAGATTAAATTTCTTGCTTTGCAAGAGTAATTCAATTTTGGCTCTCTCTTTAATTTTTAATAAAAAATTCTGTTTCCAAATATCTTTTTGAAATAAATGGTCGCCTTTAGGCTCTATAAACAACTGATACAATTCTTTTTCTTTGCCGTTCTTTTTTTGCAAAAACAAGACAAAATCAGGCTCAAAAGCCGCTCCGTCGTCAAAATTAAATATCTTAAAGTCCCTTTCATTTCTGACCAAATAAATCATCTCGTAAATTTTTTTGAGTTCTTCTTTAACGCTGTAAAAATATTGCACAAAACTCTTTTCTTCGCTCGTTCCAAAACATTCGTTATAGGCATACCAATCCTCTTTATCCAGAGAGAGAAAATTAAATTGTTGCGCTGAAGACATAGCGCCCGCGCCCTGCTCTTTAATAAATTTAAGAGTTTTCTTAATAGAGATTGCCTTTTTTATCGGGAGCGGCGTGAAAGTTTTTAAACCTTCATACAAAAGGCTTTCTTTGCTTAAAATATCCTTTATGCCTTGTAAAATGTAAAGCAAAACTTCCATTTTGTTTTTAGGATTAAAACCGGCGGGTTTATTGATAACTGTAACCTCGTATTGTTTTAACTCTGTTTTAAAATCATCCATTGTCTCTATAGGCAAATAATTTCTCAATTTGGCAAAACTATAAAAGTCATCCATAGAGAAAGCCGTTCTAAACAGACTGTCAGAAAAAGCGTCAAGTTTTATCCGCTCGGTTTTTATATTTTGTCTTTCATCAATCCTTATTTTCTCTGTAAAAACGGAATTCTCATCTACGCGGCGGTTTCTAAAAGAATACTCAAAAGATGTCTTGAGATTCTTCAGTTTTTCAATCAAATCTTTTTTTTCATACTTCTTTTGTCTTTCATTTAAAAAGATAAATCCGTTTTTATAAAAATCGCTGTCTATAAAAGATTCCTTTAACTTTATTTCCATTACCGATGTTTTCTCATTCCAAATACCGCTTTCAATAAGAGCCTGTTTCAATTCTGAAATATATCTATGATTGTTCGGGCTGTGATAGTGGAGTTCCTCTAAAACCCTCATTTCATTATCTAAATCGCCGTCAAATTTTCTCATATCTTTTTGTAAATTGCCCCAAGCGAAAGGATAATATCTTGCGCCTCGCCCTATCAGTTGCGCCTCGCTTATAGTTTTAGCGCCTATTTTGCTATGCCCTGAGTCTCTTGTCTCATAAAGCCTGACTATGTCAAATAAATTTAAGACGTCCCAGCCTTCAGTTAATTTGTCTGTATTAAAAATTGCCCGTATTTCATTAGAATGCTCTTCTAAATTATTGACTAATATCTGCTTTTCCTCGCTGTCTTGTTTAGAATGAATCAGCATACATTTTTCTCTGCTAAAATCGCCTTGAATTTCTTTAATTAAATTCTGCAGCGTTATTTTATTGTCCTCAAAATACTTAAAAACCATTTGCATAATATTATAAGAGCCGCCGCTTTCATCTTCTGCAAAGTTTCCGCTCAATTTTTTAATTCTTAAAAGGTCTTTTTCTTTTAAATTCTCAATATTTTCTATAAATTTTTCATAATTGCTTTCAGTTTCTTTATTTGTTTCTGATTTCATTAAGACGACGGGTTTTAAAAATATATTGTTTTTCTCGGCTATCTTACGGCGGTATTGGCTTAAGATAACTGCTTGTAAAGCCCTTTCTAAAGGCTCTAAATCCGCCCGCAACAGACGGACATCTTTTGAAAATTTGTCGGCGCAAAATTTCTCTAATGTATATTCAAAAATTATTTTTTTCTCATATTTTTCTTTTATATCGGGATTTTCCAAATCCATAGTAGCCGTAAATTCAAACAAGTAATTGTCAGCGGAAGCGCCGAATATTCTTTTTACAGTTCTTTCCCAGTTGTCGGCGTTTTCTTTTTCGCCTGAGGACAGTTTTTGTTTAGTTTCAACATTTATGTGATGCGCTTCGTCAGCGAGCATAATTACTTTTTTGTCCTCAAAATCTTTAAAGGACAGGCTGTTTTCGCTTATATTATAGAGTTCAGCGTGAAGCCCTTGTATAGTGGTAAAGCAGATATTTATGCTGTCTGCGTCCGACTGGTCAAAATTTTCAACTTGTCTTATTTTCACTTCTCTGCCGTCAAACGCTATTTTCTCATTAAATAGATATTTAGGGCTTGAGGGATTTGCAAAATTTTCTTTTGTCTTTTCTATTATGTTTAGAGCGTTTACGAAAAACAAAAAATCTCTATATCCTCTTTTATAGAAATACAAAATAAGACCCGCCATAATAAGAGTCTTTCCGCTGCCCGTAGCCAAATGAAATAAAAGGTTATGTTGGTTTTCAAAAGGCTTTTCCATATTTGTTAAAAAATACTGAAAGACTTCTCTTTGATATTGCCTTAAAGCAAATTTCGGGTTTAAATTTTCTGTTATAAATGCGGGTATTTCTGTTTCAGAAATAGGCAACTGTCCGTATTTTGTGTCTAAATCCTCTTTTAAAATGCTCATTTATGCTCCCTATAAAATTCTTTATTTAATGCTTTGTCTTTTTCTGAAACTTCGTATTTTTTGTCGTCAATTTCGCTTAAATTTACATATAGATGATTTTTGTCTAAACAATCGCAGAGTATTTTCTTTTGCTCTTTTAAAGAGAGTTTTCCAAAATCAGCCTCGTTAAAATCCTCAATCTCATATCTCATAAATTCTTGCGTTTTTGCATTTCTATAAATTTCAAGCAACTCGCTTGTCTGTTTTGCCGTCTGTATTGATTGGATTATTCTTTCATTCCATTCTAAAAGTTCTAAATAAATAAAAGAGCCGCCGCCTTGCCAACTGACTGATTTTGATATTCCGCCTTGCTCGCCGTCTATTACTTTTTTTAATCTCTCTTTTGCAATAGTCTCTATATAATCCATCTGCTCTATGCCTATATATTGACGGTTCATTTTGTGGGCAACAGCCGCTGTCGTGCCGCTGCCGACAAAAAAATCTAAAACTATGTCGTTTTCAGCGCAAGTAATGTCAACAACAAATTTTAAATAATCTTCTGGTTTTGAATAGTTAAAAATTGCGTTGCCAAAGAGTTCTTTCATATGCCTATTTGACTGAGTAGTTGAAAATTTATCAATGACGCCTATAGGCTGTATTTTTCTTGGCGTTAGATTGCCGTCATCATCACAATTTAGATATTGTTTTGTATATATATTCCAAACTCCACGTTGCCCCTCTTTGATTTCTACAAAATCATTTTTAAGACCCCATTCAAGTTTTTCTTTGCTCCACCTCCACCTCCACCCCCAATCCTTGATTGACGCTCCGCCTTTCTGTCTGTTTTCCCATTTTTCTTTGTTGCCGCCGGCGTAAAAAATTTTGCCCTCTAATTCAATAGGATAGTCTAAAGATTTAACCCATCCTAAACTTCCACTGTCAAGTTTTATTAACTGATATTTTCCTCTCGTCTTTATATATTTGTCGCTCAATGTATATCTATCAATATCCTCAACATCTATTGGATTTATGGAAGCGCTATTGCTGTTTTTTGCATAAACTAAAATGTATTCGTGTTTCTTTCTGAAAAATTTGCTGTCTGATTTACCGCCGCCTTCTCTATTTTGCCATACAAGATTTATAACAAAATTTTCCCGCCCAAAAATCTCATCCATTAAAACTTTTAAATAAGCCTGTTCATTGTCATCGCATTGAACAAAAATCACTCCGTCGTCACGCAATAATTCTCTCGCTATTTCCAATCTGTTCTTCATAAAAGTAAGCCAAGTTGAATGATTGAAACTGTCATTGTATTTGAAACCGTCATTGCCCGTATTATATGGCGGGTCTATATAAATAAGTTTTATCTGCCCTGAAAATTCTTTCTTAATTGTATGAAGCGCTAAAAGATTATTTCCTTTAATCAACAAATTATCTGTAATAATGCCTTTTTCATTTCTATGAAAGAAAGCGGCATCAGCCTCGCCTTCGCTCGCTTCCACCCCCCCCCCCTCCGACTTCTTCAAAAAGCCTTTTCTTGCCGTAAACGGCAAGAGGCTTTTTGAGTCTAGA
>JAIRQB010000127.1 GCA_031256695.1 Elusimicrobiota bacterium
TATGATATTCCAACTTTTGCAATAAAAGGCGAGGACAATGACACTTACTATAGTCATCTAAACGCCGTCTTAAAAGTAAATCCAAATATCACAATAGACGATGGCGCTGATTTAGTGACAACTGTTTTATTAAAACGCAGAGAGCTCTTGCCCGCAATTATCGGCGGCGCTGAGGAAACTACTACGGGCGTAATTCGTTTGCGCGCTATGGAAAAAGACGGCGCTCTCGCTTACCCTGTAATTGCCGTAAACGACGCTCTTACAAAACATTTTTTTGACAACAGATACGGCACAGGGCAATCTACAATAGACGGCATAGTGAGGGCTACCAATATATTGCTGGCGGGCAAAACTATAATTACAGCGGGCTATGGCTGGTGCGGCAGAGGTTTTGCTATGCGCGCAAAAGGGCTTGGAGCGCGCGTTATAGTTACAGAAATTGACCATTTAAAAGCGATAGAAGCCGTTATGGACGGTTTTGAAGTGATGCCGATGGCGGATGCCGCAAAAATAGGCGATATTTTTGTAACTCTTACGGGCGATTTAAATGTAATAGACAAGGCGCATTTTGAAATTATGAAAGACGGCGCTATTGTTTGCAATTCAGGGCATTTTAACGATGAAATAAATATAGGGGCGCTAAAAGAAATGACGGCGTCGTCTAAAATAGTTAGAGATTTTGTTGAGGAATTCTCTTTAAAAAACGGCAAGAAAATATGTCTTTTAGCCGATGGACGCCTAATCAATTTAGCCGCCGCTGAAGGACACCCTGCAAGCGTAATGGATATGTCTTTTGCAAATCACGCTTTGTCTATGGAATATATTGTCAAAAATCACAAAAATTTAGAGAAAAAGGTTTATGCCGTCCCTCAAGCGATAGATGAAAAAATAGCCGAACTCAAACTCAATGCTATGGGAATGAAAATAGATAAATTGACGCCCGAGCAGGAAAAATATCTTAATTCTTGGCAGAGCGGAACTTAATAAGATTGAGAAGCAAGAATTAAAGACAATGGCAGTTAAGAGTTATGAGTTATGAATACAAAATAAATTAAAAGTTAAACTTTAAGACTGGCAAATATAAGGCTTCATAACTTTAAATTTTTTCGGCATTAAAGAATTTTTATGAATATAAAGTTGAGCAAAGTTTCTAAAATCTGCGGCAGTATTGAAGTTCCAGCCGATAAGTCTATAACTCACAGGGCTGTAATCCTTTCTTCATTAGCGGACGGAGTTTCTGCGATTAAAAACTATCTGCCTTCTGAGGATTGTTTGAGAACTATAGAGATTTGCAAACAGTTGGGAGCAGACATAAAAATAGACGGCAATAATCTCTATATAAAAGGTTATGGTCTAAAATTGCAAAAGCCCAACAGCGTCCTTTATGCCGGCAATTCAGGCACTACGGCGCGTCTTATTTCAGGCATACTTGCAGGACAGCATTTTAAATCTGAAATCGCGGGCGATGAAAGTTTGTCCAAAAGGGATATGAAAAGAATAATAGAGCCTCTATCCCAAATGGGCGCAGTTTTTGAAAGCGCTAAAGGTTTTTTGCCACTGTCTATTGAAGGCAAGAGTCCTCTTAAAGCAATCAAATATGACTCTGATAAAGCGAGCGCCCAGGTAAAATCAGCCGTTTTATTTGCAGGTCTTTATGCGGACGGCATTACAGAATATAGAGAGCCTATAAAATCAAGAGACCATAGCGAGAGAGCGCTTAAAAGTTTCGGCGCAGATATTAAAATTGACGGGAATTGCGCGTCAATAAATCCTATTGAGAAATTGAATCCTCAAAACATAGAAATTTGCGGCGATTTATCCTCTGCCGCTTTTTTTATAGCGGCTTCCGTCCTCATTGAAAATTCTGAATTGACTATAAAAAATGTAGGCATAAATCCATCAAGAGACGGTTTCTTGAGAATTTTAAAAACAATGGGCGCAGATATAGAATTTGACAATATAAGAGAAAGTTCAGGCGAACCTGTTTGCGATATAAAGGCGCGGCATTCAAAACTGCATTCGGCAAATATTGATGCGGATATTGTCCCGTCTATGATAGATGAGATTCCGATTTTTGCTCTCCTCTGCGCCAAAGCGGAAGGCATTTCTAAAATTTCAGGCGCAAAAGAGTTGCGAGCAAAAGAGAGCGACCGAATAAAAAGCATAGTTGGGCAATTTAAGAAACTCGGCATTGAAATTGAAGAGTCTGAAGACGGCTTTGAAATTTGCGGAAAACCGGACGGGAAGTTCAACTCTTGCGAAGTTGAAAGTTTTTTTGACCACAGAATAGCGATGGCTCTTTCAATAGCGGCTTTGGCAGGCGCAGACGATATGATTATAAAAGACGCCCATTGCGTCGCTATTTCTTTTCCAAACTTTTATGGGGTATTAAAAGAGATATGCCTTTAGAGAAAAAGTTTACAGTTGAATCATCGCCTTTTTTATTTCGTTTCGGAAGAACTTTATTTAGGATAATGTTTAAAGTTTTATGCAGATGGCATATAGAGGGCGGGGAAAATATTCCAAAGACAGGCGGAGCAATCATAGCCCCCAATCATCAGAGTTTTTTTGACCCTCCTCTGACAGGCTCCGCTATGAGAAGACCATTAAACTTTATGGCAAAGGAAGAACTTTTCAAAGTTCCCATTTTGGGTTTTTGCATAAAGAGGACAAATGCTTTTCCCGTAAAAAGAGGCGCTCAAGATTTGTCGGCTATGAGAAAAGCCTTTTCTCTATTAAAAAGCGGGCGGCTATTGCTGATGTTCCCTGAAGGGACGAGGTCTAAAAACGGGCAAATAGGCAAAGCGCGCGCAGGAGCCGGTATGGTCTCTTGCAAAGCGCAAGTTCCGTTGCTGCCTGTTAAAATAGAAAATACAAATAAACTTTTTAGATTAAAAAAAATCAAAATAAAATTTTTAAAGCCTATTTATCCGCCTGCAAATTTCAGCAAAGACGATTATTTAAAAATGTCGCAAAAAGTTTTAGACAAAATAGCGGGCGCTGCATTTGAGAAAAACGAAAAGAAAAAATAATTGTTTGAGGCTTTGAATAGAATGAAAATAAAAATTGCCGCAGGGTCTGGTTTTTGTTTCGGCGTCAGGCGCGCTATAAAGATAGCTGAAGAAGCGGCGCTTGAGAAAAGCGGCGTCTATACTTTAGGACCTATTATTCACAATCCCCAAGAAGTTGAAAGACTCCGCAAACTCGGCATAAAAATTTTAAAAACTCCGTCCTTGAAAAAAGGAGTTTTGATTTTGCGGACGCACGGCATTCCGATGAATCTGCACCGAGAACTTGAAAAGAAAAAAGACGTAAAAGTTATAGACGCCATCTGTCCTTTTGTAAAAAGGGCGCAAAATACAGTTAGAGAATTATCCTCAAAAGACGGCGATATTGTGATTGTCGGCGAAAAAGAACACCCTGAAGTGAAGGCGCTTTTGTCTTACGGCAATAAAAGGACTTTTGTTTTAAATTCCGTAAAAGAGGCGGAAAAATTGGATTTTAGCGGCGGCGTAAATATAGTAAGTCAGACGACTCAGAGCATTGAGAACTTCAACGCCATAGTCTCTTTCTTGTCGTCAAAATATAAAACGGCTGTCTACAACACTATTTGTAAATCAACTTTTGAGAGGCAGTTTGCGGCTTCCAAACTTGCAAAAGAAACGGATTTGATGATAGTAATCGGCGGCAAAAATTCTGCAAATACTTTAAGGCTTGCGCAAATTTGCAGCCGAGAAACTTTCACTCGGCATATAGAGACAGAGAAAGATTTAAAAGCCTGTTGGTTTAGAGGCAAGAAAAGCGCCGCTTTGACGGCTGGGGCATCTACGCCGGATTGGATAGTTAAAAGCGTCCAAGAAGCGATAAACAATATATTAAATAATGGAAGGGAAGGAGAGGCAAAATGGAAGAAGAAAATTTAAATAGTCGGCAGACAAGTTTTGAAGAGACAGAAGAGACGAGTATGGAAGATCTGATGAAAGATTACGGCGATGGAAAAGAAATCAAACTCGGCTCTAAAATAACCGTAAAAATCATCGCTCAAAACAAAGAGGGCTTTTTGGCGGATTTGGGGACTAAAATAGACGGGATAATCCCTATTGACGATTATGCAGAAGGAAAATTTCCCGAAGAAGTAAAGGTCGGAGCCGAAGTAAAAGTAAAGGTGACGGATATGCGCGGCGCAATCAAACTGTCGCATAAAGCCTGTCGCGACGAAGAAGTTTTTGAAATTTTAAGCGCTTCTTTTAAAGAAAATAAAACAATCAGCGGAAAAGTAAAAAGCCAAATAAAAGGCGGATTTATCGTTGACTTAAACGGCGCGGACGCTTTTTTGCCTATGTCGCAAGCCGATTTAAGGCAAATAAAAGACCCTAAAAAATATCTCGGTAAAACCTATCAATTTTTAATCGCTGAATTTGACAGGCATAAAAGAAAACTCGTCGTTTCCCGCCGCAAAATCCTTGAGAAAGAGCGCGACGAAAAGAAAAAAGCCGTTTTAGAAAAAATAAGCGAAGGGCAAATTGTAGACGGCGTAGTCAATGGAGTTACGGACTTCGGCGCTTTTGTAGATTTAGGAGGCATTGACGGGCTTTTGCATATAGGGGAACTCGCTTGGCATAAAGTCAATAAGGTTGAGGATATAATTAAAAAAGGGCAGTCTATCCGCGTTCAAATCGTCAGAATAAATAAAGAGACTGAAAAAATTTCCTTAAGCCTTCGGAATTTGATGCCAAATCCTTGGGAAAGCGCGGGCGAAAGATTTCCAGTTGGAATGATTACAAAAGGCAAAGTGGTATCCGTAATAGACGGCTGCGCTTTTGTAGAGTTGGAACCCGGCATAGAAGGATTCCTGCACAATAGCGAGTATTCTTGGAATGACCCAATGGCATCAATGAGGCGGGAACTTAAAAGCGGAATGGAAATAAATGTAAAAATCATATCAATAGACCCCTCAAATAAAAAAATGTCTCTGTCCGTAAAGCAGACTCAAAACAATCCTTGGGAAGAAGCATTCAGGCATTATAGTCCGGGTATGGTTGTAAAGGGGCGCGTTGAGAATTTAATGCCTTTCGGCGCTTTCGTTCATCTTGAAGAGGGCATAGAGGGCTTGATTCATATAAATGATTTTTCTTGGACAAAGAAAATAAAGCGTCCCGATGAAATGCTGAAAAAAGGAGAGGAAATAGACGTGGCTGTTCTTGAAGTAAATCCTCAAAAAGAGAGGATTTCTCTTTCTTTAAAGCATTTGAAAACAGACCCCTATAAGAAATACAAAGTAGGCGCTGTCGTAAAAGGCAAAATTGTCTCGGCTGCCGACTCTTGCGTTTTTATGGAAATAGAAGAAGGAGTGGAAGCGCTCATAAGGAATTCGGAAAGTTCTCTTGAGAGATTAGAAAAAGGAGAACAGGTTTTGAAAATCGGCGATGAGGTTGAGGCTAAAATAATCAAAAATGCTTCAAAGGGGAAAAAGTTGGAGGCTTCGGTGAGGAAACTTGAAAGAGATAGAGAAAGAGCGCTTTTGAAGCAGTATTCAGGCAATAACGGAGAGCGCCCTACGCTTGGAGATATTTTAGTTTCCGAGTCCGCTGAAGAACAAGACGAATAGAATAAAAAAGTTTTTTAAAAGGAAAAAAGAAAGAAATGAAAAAAGAAATTATAGTCAATAGAACATTGGAGGAGACGAAAGTCGCCGTTCTTGAGGATGGGCGTCTTTTTGATTTATTTATAGAAAGGCGGGAATCTGAAAAAATCCTAAACAATATTTATAAAGGAACGGTTCAAAATGTAGTTCCTGCTTTAAATTCGGCTTTTATAGACATAGGCTCAGAAAAAAGCGCCTATTTAGGGATAGACGATATAGTATCTGCAAAAAGAAACGGCGATTCTGCAAGGATTGACAATGTTTTAAAGCAAGGTCAATCCGTTATGGTTCAAGTCTATAAAGAGCCAATCAATACAAAAGGACCTAAGGTTACGACAGACATTTCTCTGCCCGGACGCCTTCTTGTCTATATGCCTTTGAGCAACAATATAGGAGTTTCAAAAAGCATTGAAGACAGAGCCGAA
>JAIRQB010000162.1 GCA_031256695.1 Elusimicrobiota bacterium
ACCGCAGTTGACGACGTTGAAACTATAATTAAATCTTTAAGGCATAAAAATAAATAAAAAGGAGAATTTTATGGCATTGACTCAAGAACAGTTAGACGCTCTATTATTGGATACCGACCTTGGAAGATACGACATAGTAAGAAGGGCTATTGATTGGATACAGTTAAAGAAAAAAACTGAGGAATACAGGAAACTCAGCGCCGTAGAAATTATAAAAAAATCTTTAGAAGATGTTATGGAAGGAAAAGCCACAAGAGAGGCTATTGTTGAACTCCGCAATACTCAAAGAGAAAAAGAAAGAAAGTTAGAAGAAGAGATGGCTAAATTATAAATGGATAAAAAGACTATTCTTTTAGGCGTCAGCGCAAGTATTGCCGCATATAAAGCGCTTGATATTATCAGAAGTTTTGTAAAAAAAAACTTTAATGTTGAATGCATTCTCACCAAAAATGCCTGCAATTTTATAACGCCTCTTTCAGTTCAAACGCTTTCAAAAAACAGCGTTTATACGGATATGTTTGAGAAAATATCTCATTGGGACATTGAGCATATTTCTCTGCCGCAAAAAGCCTCGGTTTTTTTGATAGCGCCCGCCAGCGCAAATATAATAGCGCGCCTTGCATCAGGTATGGCTGACGATTTTTTAACGAGCGCCGTTTTAGCCTGCAAAGCGCCTATTTTAATTGCTCCCGCTATGAATTCAAATATGTATAGCCACCCCGCCTTCATAAAAAATCTGCAAACTTTAAAATCTTTTGGATATAAAATTATAGAGCCTCAAAAAGGCGAATTGGCTTGCGGCGCTATAGGCGACGGACGTCTTGCCGACATTGAAACTATAGTTGAAAAAACCATATCAGAAATATTAGTTAAAAGTTAAAAATTAAAAGTTAAAAGTTAATGAAAACAGCAATATAGAAACGGCTAAAATGGATTGCGACTTCCGCCGCAATGACACCGGGACATTAACGCATAGCGCTGCGCAAACGCATAGCGCTGCGCAAACGCATAGCGCTGTCGCAATCCCTGTTGCCTTTGTTATTGTCATTTTTGATTTTTAAATTGTTTTGTTTTTTATGAGGCAAAAAAATGCTTACCTTTCTCATCTTATCAGGTCCTACTAAAGAATATATAGACCCCGTCAGATTTATCAGCAATGATTCTTCGGGCAAGATGGGAACGGCTCTTTATGAAGAGGCTGTAAAAAAAGGGCATAGAGTTATTTTTATAAGCGGGCAATCCCGCTTTTTGCCTAAAAATGCAAAAATCCATCAGGCAATTAGCGCTTCAGATATGTTTAAACTTTTAAAAAAATTTTTTGGCAAAGCAGATATTGTAATCAGCACCGCCGCTATTGCTGATTTTAGACCCGCCGCATTTAGCGCTGAAAAAATCAAGAAAAAAGATTCTTTAGTTTTAAAACTTGTCAAAAATCCCGACCTTCTTTCTTTTTGCTCCGCTCATAAAAAAAGAGGGCAAGTTATAGCGGGTTTTGCGCTTGAAACCGAAAATCTTCTTAAAAACGCTCAAGCCAAATTAGAAAAGAAAAATTTAGATTTAATTGTTGCAAATACCGCTAAATCTCTAAATGCCGATGCAGGCGCGGCGGTAATCATTAAAAAAGACGGTCAGAAAATAGTTTTAAAAAAGACTTCAAAAAATAAAATAGCGCAAAGGATTATCAATGAAACAATCTCAATTTTTAGAACTTCTACGCTTGACTAAAATATCCCTTTCGGAATATATAAATTGGGGCGAAGAGGAAGTGTTTAAAATGCCTTTTGCCGCAATTGCCGCAAAAAGAGCGGATATTTTAAAACCTGAAACAGATATTGCGGCAGAAAATTGTTTGGCTGCAAAAAATATTCCTCCGAAAGAATTGCGGCAAAAAGAAAATCCTGCTGAAAACTTAAATCAAGAAAAACAATTGGAAGACTTAAAAAACAAATTGAATTCCTGCAGAGAATGCCCTTTGGGCGCGGGCAGATTGAATTGCGTTTTCGGCGAGGGAAATCCTAACGCCGATTTGATGTTTATAGGAGAAGGTCCCGGTTTTGACGAGGACCACAGCGGCTTGCCTTTTATAGGCAAAGCGGGACAACTCCTTACAAAAATAATAGAGGCTATGGGGTTTAGCCGAGCGGAAGTCTATATAGCCAATATAGTCAAATGTCATCCGATGAAAGAGCCGTCTCAGCCTGAGAGCAGAGGCAATGACAGACCGCCTTCTGAATTAGAAATAGAAACCTGCAAAAAATATTTAGATATGCAAATAGACATTGTAAAGCCTAAAGCGATAGCGGCTTTGGGCGCTTCTGCTCTAAAAGGGCTTTTTCCAAAAGAGGAAAAAACCATATCTCAAGCGAGAGGCGCTTGGCTTAAATATAGAGGAGTTGCGCTTATGCCCACTTATCATCCTGCAGCCCTTTTAAGAAATCCTGAATTAAAGAAGCCCGTCTGGCAAGATATGAAAGCGGTGATTAAGTTTTTGCAAGGAATTGCAAAATGAAAGTTTTGCAGACCGCTTTAAATATCCCGGCAGACAGAGTTTTTAGTTATCTCCCGCCTGAAAATGTCCCGCCTGAATTTTGCCTCTTTAAAAGATTGAAAGTCCCTTTTGGAAAAGGATATGAAATAGGATATGCCTTACGCGTTGAAGATTTCATTTCGCCTATTCCAAAAACGCCGTCTCAAGATGTTTTATTTGGAGGCGGTTTTTCTGACGTAAAAACTGACGGAGTCAAATTAAAAACCGTTTTAGAAATCATAGACGATGAGCCTGTTCTCTCAGAAGAACTTTTAGAACTTGCGCGCTATATTTGCGCAAATTATCTTTGCTCTTTGGGAGAGGCGCTTGCCTGCATAATTTCGCCCGCTATGAGAGATTTAAAAAGCGTTAAAGCAAAAAAGAAAAACAGCGGGATTTCTTTTCCAAATAAAAACTCCGCTCAAAGAAGCGCAATAGAATATAAGCGGTTGACAAAAGAGCAGAGCGCCGCATATGAAAGAATAAAAGACGCTCTGCTTTCAGGGAAAGGCGGGAAATTTTTACTCTTTGGCGTCACCTCTTCGGGCAAAACAGAAGTTTATTTGAAAATAATTGATTTGGTTTTAAGTTTAAATAAAAGCGCAATTTTTTTAATTCCTGAGATAGCGCTCACGGCTCAATTTTCAGACATTGTCTTTGAGCGTTTCGGCTCAATTGTAGGTCTATGGCATAGCGGAGTTTCAGCGCAAAAAAAATTTTCCCTTTTTAAAGGCGCTTTGCGCGGGGATATAAAAATAATGCTTGGCGCGCGCTCTGCTGTTTTTGCGCCTTTTAAAAATATAGGAGCGGTGATAATAGATGAAGAACACGAGCATACCTATAAACAAGAGCAGAAGCCCTCTTACGATTGCCGCGATATTGCCTCTTGGCGCGCCGCCTATCACGGCGCTTGTCTTGTTTTAGGCTCAGCCACGCCGTCTTTGGAAATTTTTTCAGCCGCAAGAGAAGGCGCTATAGAGATGCTGGAAATGCCTCAAAGAATAGACGGAAAAGAAATGCCTCAAATAAAAATTCTCTCTTTAAAAGACAAAGCGCGTTTCGGCGCAAATTTATTGCCTGAAACTGTTTCGGCGCTGTCTCAAACTTTAAAAAGAAAAGAGCAGGCTATAGTCTTTATAAACAGGCGCGGCTTTTCCTCCTCTATAATGTGCAGAAAATGTCTGAATGTCTATCAATGTCCTAACTGCTCCGTGTCTTTGGCTCATCATAAAATAGAATACGGCGCTCATATCTTAAAATGCCATTATTGCGGCTTCTCGCAAAACTTCACAGAGGTTTCCTGTCCCAATTGCAAAAGCAAAGACCTTGCCGTATTCGGCATAGGCACTCAAAAAATAGAAGATGAAATTCAAAAACTTTTTCCCTATTCGCGCATTTTTAGGCTTGACGGGGATACCGCTTCTAAAAAAGGAGTTTATGAAAAAGCCTACCGCGGTTTTAAAAGCGGCGATTACGATATTTTATTAGGCACTCAGATGATTTCCAAAGGCTTTGATTTTGAAAGAGTCAGTTTAGTCTGCATTGCAGATGCCGACACTTCTCTCTATTTACCTGATTTTAAATCAGTAGAGAAAACTTTTCAGTTGATAATTCAAACGGCAGGGCGCTGCGGAAGGGGAAAGACGGCGGGAAATGTCATAGTTCAAACTTATCACCCGGAACACTATTGCATACAATGCGCCAAAGATTATGATTTTTTGTCTTTCTACAATGAGGAAATCAGACGGCGAGAGAGTTTATTCTATCCGCCTTTTTGCTCAATAGCGGAGATTACAATTAGAAATAAAGACGAGGATAAGACTTTTGAAGAAGCGCAAAACCTGCTCGTCTTTTGCAAAGAATATGCGGAGCGGAACAAAATATCGGCGCAGATATTCGGTCCCGCGGAATGCCGCATAAAAAAATTAAACAATTTATACAGAATGAAAATTTTATTGAAAGGTTTAAAAAAAGACATTTTAAGCATAGCCTCGTCTTCTTTTAAATATCAAAAAACATACTCTGTTTCTCAAATAATAACTGACATCTCTCCGCTTTAAGATGCGGGTTTGGAATATAAAAACTGCGCCTGAGTTAAAGTTTGCAAAAATAAAAAACGGCAATCTTAAAAGACTGCCGTTTTTTTTATTTGAACTGAGCGTCGCGGCATATTTAATCTAAATATTCTCTAAGAGATTTGCTCCGCGAAGGATGCCTCAATTTCCTTATGGCTTTAGCCTCTATCTGACGGACTCTTTCCCGAGTCACTCCAAATTTTTTGCCCACTTCTTCTAAAGTGCTGGGATAACCTATTCCTATGCCGTATCGCAAACTGATGATTTCAGCCTCGCGCGGGCTTAAAGTGTTTAATACCTTTTTAAGTTCAAGTTGAAGCCTGTATTGCTGGGTTTTCACCACCGGATTTGGACTGCGCTGATCTTCTATAAAGTCTTCCAAAACAGAATCGTCCTCTTCTCCTATCGGCGTAGCCAAAGATACGGGCTCTTGCATCATTTTTAGAATTTTTCTCACTCTGTCTGTGGAAAGTTTTAAGTCGCGCGCATATTCCTCTATTGTAGGCTCGCTGCCTATATCTTGCTGATAGCGTTTTTTTAGTTTTGTCAGTTTTGAGATTAACTCTTTCATATGGACGGGTATTCTTATAGTCCGCGATTGGTCTGCTATAGCGCGGTTTATAGACTGCCTTATCCACCAAGTGGCATATGTTGAAAATTTAAAACCGCGTTTCCATTCAAATTTTTCAACCGCTTTTGACAGACCCAAATTGCCTTCTTGTATTAAGTCAGACAGTTCCAAATTGGATATGCCTACATGCTTTTTTGCTATTGAGACTACGAGCCTAAAATTTGCCTCAATTAGTTTCATTTTGTCTCTGTGTATTATTTTTTCCAAATCCCTGATTTTTCTGTCTGTCTCTATCATCTCTTCGGGAGTGATTACAAAACTCGTCTTTAAATTATTGAGTCTTGCAATCAATGCTTCAGTTTTTGCCAAATCTTCTTCCGCGCCTACGGGAGAGCATTTAGTCTGCTGTTTGAAATCTGCGGCTGAAATTTTTTGGTTTTGATAACTTT
>JAIRQB010000013.1 GCA_031256695.1 Elusimicrobiota bacterium
AGCGTCTGAAACAGAAACAGAAACAGAAACAGAAACAGAAACAGAAACAGAAACAGAAACAGAAACAGAAACAGAAACAGAAACAGAAACAGAAACAGAAACAGAAACAGAAACAGAAACAGAAACGGAAGCAGAAACAGCCTCTAAACAAAGCAGTTTAAAATCAGTAAATGGAAATGATGATGCAGATATGTCAATAGATTAAAATCAGCCGCTGTTTAAAGAATTTGTTCCGTTGGAGGCTCAATGTCTGAATTTAGAAGGGATAATGTTTTAGGATGCTGGATTGTATTTGACCCCGGACGTCCCTTTAGCGCGGGCGGTGAAATGATTTCTTGCCGCAATGGTTTTTTGGAAAAAGATGCAGACGGCGGAATTGCTTCGTCTTTAAATCCAATGGAAAAGAGAATGGATTTTTTCAGAGATGAAAAAACTTGTCCTTTTTGCCCGGGCAATGAACAGATGACAAAGCCTGAAATTCTTTCTTACAGCCTAAATCCTTACAGAAGTCAAAATGCGCAAGGATGGTCTTTGAGAGTAATTCCTAACAATAGACCAATCCTCCAACTTGAAAACAATTTAAAAAGACAAGCGGATGGAATTTACGACAAAATGGAAGGTTTCGGCGCTCACGAAATAATTGTAGAAACTCCGTCTCACAATTTAACTTTTAGCGCGGCATCTTTGGAGTATTATGAAAATATCTTTAAAGCGGCTTCTTCAAGGATAAGGGACCTCGGCAATGATTTCAGGTTTGAATATATTTATTTCATAAAAAAAAGCGGCTGTTTCGGTTTGCATTCTTTAAAACACCCCCATTCGCAAATTATCGCTTTGCCTATTATTCCTAAACATATCGGAGATGAGATAAGCGGCGCTTTAAAATATTTCAATTACAGAGAAAGATGCATTTATTGCGATATTATTTTGCAAGAAACTTTTGACGATGCGCGCATTGTTGAAGAAAATGAAGACTTCATTTCTTTTTGCCCCTACTCCTCAAAATATCCCTTCGTTGTTTGGATTATGCCTAAAGAACATAACGGCGATTTTTCCTCAATTCAAAATTCTCAAATCCAATCCCTCGCAAAAATAGCCAAAAAGATTTATTCAAAACTTGAAGCCGTTCTTGAGGATTGCCCTATTAGTTCAATTTTGCATACCGCTCCTCTAAAAGACAGAAAAATGCAGCATTATCATTGGCATATAGAAATAATCCCCGAACTTATTACAGCAGGCGATATAGACAAAGGAAGCGGATTATTTGTAAATCCAATATTGCCTGAGGAAGCCTCAAAAATTTTAAAAACCGCGGTTTGAGAAAAGAAATTAAAGGAGCGTGAAATGTCTGACAATCACAGCCCTGTATTTTCAATAATAATGCCCGTCTATAACGCTTCAAAACATTTAAACAAAGCGCTTGAAAGTCTTACGGGGCAGACTTTTGCAGATATTGAAATTTTATGCGTCAATGACGGTTCTTTGGATAATTCTCTATCAGTATTAAAGCAATGGGCGGAAAAGGACAGCAGGATTTTAGTTTTCAATCAAGAAAACAAAGGACCTGGCGAGGCAAGGAATAAAGCGTTAGACAATGCGAGTGGCAAATATATTTTATTTTGCGATGCTGACGATTTTTTAGAAGCGGACGCTTGCGCGGAATGTTTTGAAACGATGGAAAACAATAATGTTGACGTTGCAATGTTTAATGTAAATTGTATTGAGGTTGATGTCAAAAGTCATTATCCTTCTAACACATTTGCGCCGAGCGGGATATTTGAAAAAGCGGGCAATTCAGACAATCAAAGTCCATTTAAAGAGAATGAGCGCAAAGTTTTTTTAAACAAACGTCAATTTTTCAAAACTGCTTTATTTGGCGGTATTTGGAATATTTGTTATCGCCGCGATTTAATAAACGCCTATTTTCTTCGTTTTTCAAATCATAAATACAGCGAAGACACAATATTTCGTTTGTGTTATTTTATGACAATTGGCCGCGGAGGATTAAAGGTAAATAGCGAAGAGTTAAAAATTAAGGAATTTGAATTTCGCAGGAAACCAAAAATGCAGAGCGCTTTGAGTAATTTGTTGGCGCTACTGCGCCACAAACAACTCTTGAGTAATTTGCTCGCGCAGCCGACACCAAGAAGTAAAGTCGGCAATGCGCTCACAAATAACTCTCGCGGAGCGTCCCAAGAAGTAAAAAGCGGAGCGGTAGCCCAGTTTCTGTCTTTATCTAAAACTTTTAAGACAAGACTTTGCAATTGTGTTCGCCCTCTCTTAATAAGAGAGGGGATAGGGGGTGGGATAAAAACTGCGGGCGAAACGGGCAAATCTGAAAACGAGGCGATTCTGAATAAAGAAAGAGGCAAAACTGAAAGCAGTGTTGAAGTTTTGCCGATTCCTTATTCTCAAAAATTTCAGCCGCAAATGCGGCGCCCGAAATTTTTGAATGTTGGGGGGGGGGGAACTCCCAACAATCTCTCCGCCGCCGCTAAAAAAAGCCTCAAAAATTTTAAAAACCGCGGTTTGAAGCGTAGAAAGTTAAAGTGTTATCTAATATAACTCCTCGCTTTTAAAACGTAGAAATTAAAGTAGAGAAAACAAAAATGTTAACCAAGCAATACATAAATGAATTAAAGCAGAATAATATGGGCGCTATTCCATCTCTGATTGTTTCTCAAAAAGATGCGGGCGGCATAAATTTTGTCCTTGAAAATTTAGGACGGCTGCCTAAAAATTTTGACATAGATTTTTTATACAAACTGTTAAAACACGAGCGTCCGCAAATTAGGCTAAATGCCGTAAAAAATATAGGCAAATTAAAACATTCCGGCAGCGCAAAAGTTTTATTTGATTTATATAAGAATGAAAAAGATACCGCTGTCCGCAGGGAAATTGTTTCCTCTATCGGCAGGCAGAGGGATATTAAAAATAAAAGTATTCTCATTTCTTTTTTGCGCGATGCAGACCCAAAAGTAGTTTGTCAGGCTATACGCGCCCTTCTTGTATTTGAAAAAGATGCGGAAACGGAAAAAATTTTGCGTCCTCTTATCAATCACCCAAATGAAATGGCGCGGACAATAATTTACAAAGAATTTTTTTCTAAAAACGGCTCAAACGGCGGTATTTTGCCTCACTCTCAAACCTATAATTTTCTAAAAAATATAGTTGTCAAAGCCGATGTTTTGGAAACTTTAAAAGTTGTCCCTGATGAAAGCGTTCATTTAACTTTTACTTCTCCGCCTTATTACAATGCGAGGGATTATTCAATTTATCCCAGTTATCAAGCATATTTAGATTTTTTGACAAAGGTTTTTATTGAGACTTGCCGCATTACAAAAGAAGGGCGTTTTTTAATCGTCAATACTTCGCCCGTCATAATGCCGCGCATTAGCCGTTCTCATTCAAGCAAAAGGTATCCTATTCCCTTTGACCTGCATCCGTATTTGGTTAAAAACGGATGGGAATTTATAGACGATATTGTTTGGCTAAAACCTGAAGCCAGCGTAAAAAACAGAATAGGCGGCTTTATGCAGCACCGCAAACCTTTAGGCTATAAACCGAATTCTGTGACTGAATATCTTATGGTCTACCGCAAAGCGACTGATAAATTATTGGATTGGAATATGCGCAGTTATGATTATGAGACTGTAAAAAAAAGCAAAGTTGCAGACGGGTATGAAACTACTAATGTTTGGAAAATAGACCCTTGTTTTGACAAAGTTCATTCGGCAGTTTTTCCCGTTGAACTTTGCAAAAGGGTTATTGAGTATTATTCATACAAGGGGGATTTAGTTTTTGACCCTTTCGGCGGCAGCGGGACTGTCGGGCGGACTGCCAAATTATTAGACAGGCTCTTTTTCTTGACAGAAAAAGAAGAGAAGTATTTTGAATATATGAAGTCTAAAACTAAAAATTCAGATTTGTTTGAAGGAATAAAAAGCCGTTTTTTAACATTGGAAGAATTTAAAAAAGAGGCTGAAAATGACGCTGACAGAACAAATAGTAAAAAACATAATTGAGCGGGTAATTAAATCTCAAGATTACCGTATTGAAATTGTGAATTTAATAAATGCGGAATTTTTGCAATTTGCCGTTGATTTCTTTAAGCAGATAGTTTCGGCAAAATTGAATTCAGAAAACATTACTATTGATTGGTATAGAAAGGCTTTTCTCAACAGCGCTCTTTCGCCGGACGACATAGCCGTAAACGCGGGGCTAAACAGAAAAACCATAAGCAATATATACGGCTCAGCAACAAAAAGCATAGTGATAGAAGCGTCTAATGAGCATTTTGAAACTCTATACGGCAGCATTCAGTCTCTTGTAGAGACAGAAAAAGAGATTGAATTAACGCTGACAATAAAATTAAAAAATGTCAGCGTTGATTTAAATATCAGCGAAAGTTTAATTGTCATAAATGCTTTGGCTGTAAAGAGGGCGCAGTTGAGGGGCGGGCTGTGGAGCGCGGCGGGTAAAAGCGTTGAAAAATATTTAATGCTTGCTCTTTGCAAATTGTATAAGGTTGATGAAAAGTATTATGACGCTGAAAATTTTGTAAAAGACAAAGATAAATTAGTTGATAGAGAAATTGATTTTTATCTTGCGCGCGGGGCAAAAAGGTATTTGTGCGAAGTAAAACTGATGGGTAAAGGAAATCCCGAAAGCGCCGACGCTGTCTTTGCGCGGAAATCAGACCTTTTTGTAGCAGATACATTATCGCAACAAAACAAAAATCAGGCTGAAGAATTAGGCGTCAGTTGGATTGCATTAAGAGACCCAAACGGTTTTAGAAGGTTTGAAATAGCGCTGGATAGGTTTAAAATTCCATATACAAAATACAATGGCAAATTAGACCAAGACTTGCCGAAAATTTTAAACGAATTGTTTTCAACAGCGTTTAAATCAAAAAAATAGGCGTTGAAACACTTTAAAAAGTTAGGCTCAAAAGTTTGCGTATAATCATTGTAAAAAGGAGTTCAAAATGTCTGATAAAAGAATCAATATCGCTATGGCGGCATCGGAATGCGCTCCTTTTGTAAAAGTGGGCGGTCTTGCCGATGTCGTAGGGACTTTGCCTAAATATTTAAGAGGCGCAAATTGCAATGTGAAAATTTTCATTCCAAAATACCGCTCAATAGACGGGGCAAAATACAATTTGCAAACTCTGCCTTATAGGCTTCAAGTAAATGTCGGCGCTCAAACCCATTTTTTTAGGCTAAAACAGCATCTGACTGCGGAGGGGGTTGCCGTCTATTTTATAGAGAATATGTTTTATTTTAATAGACCGGGCGTCTACGGCGATAACGGCATAGATTATCCCGACAATAGAGACAGATATATTTTTTTCAGCCGCGCCGTCTTGGAATCTCTGAAAGCCTTGATGTTTAGACCTGATATTATCCACTGCCACGATTGGCAGACGGGCTTAATTCCCGCTTATCTTAAAACAACTCACCGGAATGACGGATTTTTTTGGAAAACCTCGTCAGTCTATACCATACACAATATAGCCTACCAAGGAAGTTTTGCAGAAGATACTGTTGAAGCGGCTGGTTTTTCGCGCATAGATTTTACGGCGGACAAAATAGAGTATTACAACAATGTCAACTTTATGAAAAGCGCCATCACTTTAGCCGACGCCGTATCTACTGTCAGCCCCACGTATTCTTTAGAAATAAAAGATTTTAACGGGCGCGGTATGGAATGGTCTCTAAATCACAGGGGCGATAAAATTTACGGCATTTTAAACGGCATAGATTATGATTATTGGAATCCGCAAAACGATAAATATATAGCCGCAAATTATTCAAAAGACAATTTGAGCGGCAAAAAACTTTGCAAAGAAGAACTCCAAAAAATATGCGGTTTTAATTTAAGGAAAGACGCTTTTTTGTTTGGAACAGTTTCAAGGCTTGACGGGCAAAAAGGCATAGATGTCATTTTAGACGCCGTATATGCTTTAAGAAATGAAAATATGCAATTTGTAATTTTAGGCTCGGGCGACCCCGTATTAAAAGAAAAACTTGAAAAGACGGCGAAACTTTATCCTAAAACGCTCGCATTTTTTTCAGATTTCAACGAAGAACTCGCTCACAAAATATATGCCGGGACAGACTCTTATTTAATGCCTTCCAAATTTGAGCCTTGCGGTTTAAGCCAGATGATAGCCCTCTCTTACGGCTCTATACCTATAGTTAACAGAGTAGGCGGTCTTGCCGATACTATAAAGTATTTCAATCATTTTACGGGAGAGGGAAACGGTTTTGTTTTCAATCTAACTTACGGAGAGACTTTTGTTGAAACAATTTATAAAGCGGAGAAAATTTTTAACGATAAAACTCTGTGGAATGTCCTTATGCAAAACGCCTTCAACAGCGATTTTTCTTGGGGGCAGTCTCTTTCGCAATATATGCAAATGTATCAAGACATAATAGACAAAAAAAATTTTGAAGTTTTATTTATACGGAGTTAAAAAATGGATACGCAAGAGAATGAAAAACCAAATGAAGCGCTTACTTCCTCTGATGCGGCGCTAAACCAATCCGCCAAAAATATGCCGCAGTTGCCGCCGCAAAATCCTCAGGCAATGCAGAAGCCTTTTTTAAAAAAACTTTTAAAGTTATCTGTCATAGCCGCTTTTTGCGCTTTTTTTCTTTTAATCGCCAATCATTATTATTATTTAAAAGACTATGCCGAGAATTTATCAAACGAGGCAAATGTCATAGTTTTTATAGATAAAGCGTCCAAAGACGATGCCGCGGTATGCGATGCCATAGAGGCTTTAAACCTTGCCGTAATAGACGAATACGTCCACGCAAAAGACGTATACGCTAAAGCGGTTGAGGAAAATCCTTTTTTAAAAGATGTGTCTGTCCAAGGAATGGACAGTTCTTTTCAATCATATGTGAAAATCTCTCCTAAAGAATTGCCGACTGAAGAATTTATGGCGGATTTAAGGAATCAACTCTATAAAATAGAATATATAGACGATGTAATTTTTGATGCGCCGCTGTTTAAGCATTATTCTCAAATT
>JAIRQB010000081.1 GCA_031256695.1 Elusimicrobiota bacterium
GTGGCGTGGCGTGGCGTGGCGTGGCGTGGCGTGGCGTGGCGTGGCGTGGCGTGGCGTGGCGTGGCGTGGCGTGGCGTGGCGTGGCGTGGCATAGCGTGGCGTGGCATAGCGTGGCGCTATGTCATAACTCTTAACTCTGCATTCATAACTATTTGAATTCATAACTATATACTCCCCGAAATGTTAAAAACAATCAGATGGACGCTGTTTTACTCTTATAAAAGCGCTATTGATTGTTTTGGGAGTATAAAACAATTCATATTTATAAAGCAAATTTAAAACATTATTAACTTTTAACTCACGATTGCTGTTTTAGGTATAATTTAAATATGAAAAACAAAATAATTAACATCAATTTTATTGAAACTCCAAAAGCAGATATAAAGAATATCAGCGATTTGCAAAATTATTATAGGTCTATAAAGCATTTAATTGATGCAAGGATTGCGCATTGGAAAAAAGCGTGGGAAACGGCAAGCGATGAAGAACTTTTTGCAGAACTTGTCTTTTGCCTTTTCACTCCGCAAAGCAAAGCGGTTTTTTGCTGGCAGTCTGTCTGCGCTCTTGCTGAACAAGGAATGCTTTTAAAGTCAAATGCCGCTCAAATTGCAAAGGTTATAAACAAAGTCCGTTTTAGAAATAATAAGGCAAAGTATTTAATTGAAGCGCGCAAGATATTTTTAGACAAAGGCATTCCAAAAATGAGAGAAAAACTAAATTCTTTTGGCAACGGCGCTCTTTTGCGCGCTTGGATAGTTAAAAATATAAAAGGAATCGGCTATAAAGAAGCGGGGCATTTTTTGAGAAATATAGGGCTTTGTATGGATTTAGCGGTTTTAGACAGGCATATACTTAAAAACTTAAAACTTTTAGGGGCAATTTCTGATATTCCCGCTTCTCTTTCAGTAAAGACATACCTTGATATAGAAAAGCAGATGAAAGATTTCTCAAACAAAATACAAATAGATATGGCGGCGCTGGATATTGTTTTGTGGTGCAAAGAGTCCGGCGGGATTTTTAAATAAAGTTTTTAAGTTTTGCCTTTTGTCTTTAATTCTTGCTTCTCAATTTCCGTTAAAGCCGACGTCTTAAAATATGATAAAATTCCCCGTCTTAAAAATACATTTTTCAAGGGGACAGCGTGGAATTTTCTAAAAATATGTCGCAAATAGCATTTAAGACATTTCTCTTTTCCTTCCTTTTTATCTTTCTTTTCTCAAAAAATCTTCAAGCGGTTGCAACGGTAAACAATTGGACTGAATTTGCTTCTGCATACAATGATTCTTCAGCCGGGGCAGAAAACATTATATCCATCGGCAATGATATAGACTTTAGCGCTTTGGGTTTGGCGGGACCAAGCAATAGAAATCTTTCGCTTATAGAAGGAAATGGGCATATAATTGACGGGACAGCAGCGGGTGTAAACGCCAATTTTAATATTGATGCCCGCCAATCTCTTACATTTAGAAATATACTGTTTAGAAATATGCAAAGGACGGCTATAGACGGAGGCTCTTTTTTATTGTTTTCTGCAAATGCGATATTTGAAAGCGCCGCTTCAAATACATTAGAGTTTAGAAACAATGCGGCAAAAAACGGCGGAGCAATTTTTGCAACTGCCGCCACTACAATATCAAAGGTCTTTTTTTATGCGCGCGGCGGCGGCGGCGGCATAATTTTTGCAAACAATGCAGTTTCTGAATACGGAGGAGCAATTTACGCATCAAATTCAGACATTGAAATGAAGATTGAGCAAAACAGTTCTATAACTTTCACAAATAACCGAGCGGGAGCGCGGACAAATGATATTTATTTAGGCGCTAAAACTTCTCTGAAATTTGATATTGACAACGGCGGAAAAGCAGAATTGAGCGGCGGATTGCAAGGAGTTGAAGAAAGCAATGTAATAAAGAGCGGACAAGGCTCTTTAATAATCGGGGGCTATACTGATTATAAAGGACGCATTGAAATAGCAAACGGCTCTTTTACTCTTATTTCAAACAATATGAAAATCGGCTCTTTGACGCTCGGCGCAGAGACAACTTCGGCGGAACTGGCTTTATCTTTAGAGTCTTCGGCTTGGATAAACAGCAGAGATTTATATATAGGCTCTTTGAATATAAACAAAGGAATTTTGACGGCAAGCGATATAAATTATTCCGCTCTTTATGAAGGATATAAAATGCCGATTATAAGATATGACAGCATATCCGGCTCTTTTGACAATACAGGCGGCAGGAGCGGGGAATGGAGATATGTAATTTTATATGACAGCCCTAACTGGATTTATCTAAATTTCACAAGCAATACTATGCTTGATATATCTGGTCTAAATTACAATCAAAATGAAGTTCAAAGAGTTTTAAATTCATTGCCGAATGACAGCCCCGTAAAACAAATAAGCGAAGTCTTGCTTGACCATTATCCAAATAACCCGGAAGTTTTAACCCATCTCAGCGGTTCTTTTTTAATTGACGCTTTAAGAAGCGCCGCAATAAACAATAATGCTTCAGCCGTCTACAATAGAATAGAAAAAATAGACGGCAACGGTTTAGACAATAAACTGCCGCTTTGGGTTGAATTAAATATAAAGGGAATGAAATTGAGCGATGAGGAATTATTGCCTGATTTTAACGCTTCAGGCATCGGTTTTCTGGCGGGCGCCCAAATATACAATGATTATGATAAGAGTTTGGGCGGATATTTAGGATATTCAAAGACTTCTTTAAAATGGAGCGACGACAGCGGAAGCGTAGGCGATATAGAATTCGGCTTATTCGGCGCTTTATATGATTTATATGAAAAGAAATTGAATTTGAAAGGGAATTTTGGGCTCTCAATTCTTTCTTTCAACACTGAAAGAAATTTCAGCAATTTAAATTATTTGCGGAATTTAGGCGAAAAGTCTAATGCCTCTTTTAACGCTTTCAAAATAAATGCGGGAGCCCAAGCTCAATATCTTGCGCGTGAAATTGAAGGCATTTTTATAGAGCCTTTTTTGGGGCTGGACAATTCATTGATAATAAATCCGTCAATAAAAGAACAAAACGGCGGGGAACTTGATTTATCGGTTGAAGCCGATGCATATTTAAGAATGCAAAGCGTTTTGGGCGTTAAAGCATATGGAAGCAAAGATAAATTATCTTGGAATGGAAAATGGAATTTAGGCTTTTTGCTGGCAGGCTCAAAACCCAAATACGATATAAGTTTTAGCGGCGCAAAAAATGCGGTAATGGCGATTTACGGAAGCGATGAGGGAATAATTTCTATGGGAATCGGCGCCGGGGCGCAATATCAGATTAAGGATACGGCGGCTGTTTTTGCCTCTATTGATGCAAATTTCGGCGCTAATTCCTCTTTCTATTTTGTAAGTCTCGGCGTCCATTTCCAAGCGCCTCAATTTGTAAAAGTTGACAGAACCCCTCAGCAAAGGCAGACGGAAATTGTTGAAAAACAGCAAAGCCAAACTGCAGAACCTTTAGAGGAAAAGGCTAAAATAGAATCTGTAGAAAATGCGTCAGAAGAAGAAAAAATAGACGAGCAAGAATTTATGCGCATAGATAGAGACGGCGATTTAACTCAAGAGACTTTGGAACAGAAAAAAACTGAGGCTATCGGCAGAAGGTCGGGAGTTATCATAAAATCTTTCATTTT
>JAIRQB010000113.1 GCA_031256695.1 Elusimicrobiota bacterium
CTTGATTATTTTTTCTTCTTCGGGCGGCGCAAGAATGCAAGAGGGCATAATTTCTCTTATGCAGATGGCAAAAACAAGCGCGGCTCTCGCTAAACTCGCATATTCAAAAATAGGCTATATTTCAGTCTTAACTGACCCCACGACGGGAGGAGTTGCGGCAAGTTTTGCAATGATTGGCGATATAAATATCGCTGAAAAAAACGCTTTGGTGGGTTTTGCGGGTCCAAGGGTAATAGAGCAAACAATAAGACAGCAATTGCCCGACAATTTCCAAAGGTCTGAATTTCTTGAAAAGCACGGCGCAGTTGACTTGATAGCCGAGAGAAAAGACCTTAAAAATATAATCGTTCAATTTTTGAAATTTTTCCATAAAGAATGAAATACTTAAACGAATTAAAAGAATATATAGATATGAAGCCGGGTCTTTCAAGAATTAAAAAGTTTCTGCAAAGCGCCGGCAATCCCCAAAACGGCGCAGATTTTATCCATATAGCCGGGACAAACGGCAAAGGTTCTGCCGCATATTACATAGCGGAAATTTTAAAGCAAAACGGCTATAAAACAGGTCTCTACACTTCCCCTCATCTTATTGACATTTCTGAACGCATAAAAATCAATGGAAAGCCAATCCCAAGCCGAAAATTAAATTCAATAATAAAAAACAATATCTCTTTTGCAAAAAAATGCAAACTCTCTTTTTTTGAGTTTTTAACCGCCGCGGCTTTTATATATTTTAAATCTCAAAAAATAGATTTAGCGGTTTTAGAAACAGGGCTGGGCGGGAGATTTGACGCCGTAAATATCATTGAAAATCCAATCCTTTGCCTCATAACTTCAATATCCTTTGACCACACGGAAATTTTAGGCTCTTCTCTAAAAAAAATAGCGGCTGAAAAAGCGGGCATAATTAAAAAAAATGCAGATGTGATTTTAGGCGGTTTGCCGAAAGAAGCCTTAAAAGAAATAGAAAAAATAAAAGCGTCAAAAGTTTTCTCAAGAGATTTCAGCGCTCAAAACTTTAAACTTTGCAGAGGCTTTCAGAAATTTGATTTTTATTGCGGAGGAGCGCTGAAATTAAAAAATGTAAAAATAAAAATGCTCGGCAAACATCAAATAAAAAACGCTTCTCTGGCTCTGTCTGCCTGCGAAACGCTTAAAAAAAGAGGTTTTATTTTAAAAGAGCGCCTTATAAGAAAAGCGCTTTTGAATGTTAAAGTCCCCGCTAGGTTTGACGAAGTCAAATTGTTTTTTGAGGGCGAAAAAATTAAAGAAATGCGCGGCGCGCAAGCAAAAGTTTTAAGAAATGCAAAAACAAAATTGATTATAGACGGCGCTCACAATGAAGAAAGCATTTTTGCTTTTATAGAGTTATGGCGCTCTTTAAAATATGATTCAAACAAAAAGCCTTTTATTTTTGCCGCTATGAAAGAAAAAAACTATAAAAAAATTATAGAAATGCTTGCCCCTTTAATTTCAAAAGTAATCCTGCCTGATATTAAAAACTTGCGGGCGGCTGATTTCAAAACTTTAAAAAATGAATTTTTAAAATATCTAAATGCGGAAAATGTAGTTGAAGCGCATTCGTCAAGAGAGGCTTTGAAATTTTTAAAAGGTTGTCCGATTGCAGCGGCTGTCGGCTCTCTGTATTTGGCGGGAGATATTTATAAAATTCTTAAAAATCAAAAGGCGGCAAAATGAATTATTTTTTAGGCATAGATATGGGCGGCAGCGGAATTAAAATGGCTATAACAGACGAGAAAGCGCAAATTTTAGACAAGACTTCTATAGAAATGAATCTTAAAGCCGACCCAAAAACAATTTTATCTCAAACTCTGAGCGAAGCCTCTAAATTAAAATTTTATGACAAGGTAAAAGCGGCGGGTTTCGGTTCTGCAGGAGATATAGATTATAAAAAAGGCGTCTTGCGATACGCTTATAATTTGCCTCAATGGAAAAATGTCCCCGTAAAGCGCTTATTGCAAAAAATGTCGGGGCGGGAAGTTTTTATGGACAATGACGCCAATATAGCGGCATTAGGCGCTTTTTGGATTGATTTAAAAGGCAAATGCGAAAATCTCATCTGCATCACTTTAGGCACGGGAATCGGCGGAGGAATCATTGCAAATAAAAAGATATACAGAGGTTCAAGCGGAAGCGCGGGCGAAATAGGGCATATATCTATAAAATTTGACGGAACTCCCTGTAATTGCGGCAATATAGGATGCGCAGAGGCTTATTTGGGCGGCAAGAATTTTCAAAATTATTGCAGAGATTATTTGAAAGATAAAAAAGACGCTCTTGTAAAATCAATGACAGACGGAAAAATATCTAATCTCACCATTGAAATTCTATATGAAGCGGCTTTAAAAAAAGATAAAGAGGCTTTATTTCTTTGGCGCTATTATGGGGAAAAATTAGGCGTTTTGATTGCCTCAGTCTTAAATATCTTAAACCCGGACTGCATTGTATTTTGCGGGGGTTTAAGCAAGGCTCATAACTTCTTTGAAAAAAGTATGAAAGAAGAAATTGCAAAAAGGGCTTTTAAAACGCCCGCTAAAATATGCCGGATAATTTTTTCTAAATATTCAAATGTTTTAGGCTCTGTAGGCGCGGCAATGCTGCCTAATCATCAAAAACAAAAAAAACAGCGAAGATGCAGACAAGATATGCGCTAGATTGTTGATAAGAATTATGTTTTTACCATAAAGGAGTAAAAAATGAGGATACTTTTAATAAAACTCGTCAATATATTGTCTTTTTTTATTTTTAACGGCAAAAAGCGGACGGCTTTTCGTCTCTTTATGTCTCGGCGGTTAAATTACTATAGACGCAATAAAAAAGTTCCGCCGATTGATTATAAAAACATACCGATTTATCTGATATGCTTTAATCAAGTCTCTTATTTGCGCCGATTAGTTGAAGCATTGGAAAAAAGAGGATACGGCAATATCAATTTTATTGACAATGCCAGTTCGTATCCGCCATTGTTGGAATATCTCTCAAAAACAAAATATAAGGTCTACAAAATGGACAAGAATTACGGATATGAAGTTTTTTGGGATTGCGGACTTTTTGACGATATTATAACAAGCGCTTATTATGTGGTTTCAGACCCGGACGTCTTGCCTTCAGACGATTGCCCCGATAATTTTTTAGAGGTTTTTTATAAAGTCTTAATCCGCGTGCCCGGCATAGTGAAAGCGGGCGCCGCTCTTAGAATAGACAATATCCCCGAGATAAATAGAGAGTATGTTTTTAAATCTGAAGCGGATTTTTGGACTATGCCGATTAAGAATAATTTAGCGCAAGAATATTTTACCTCCCCCCCCCCACGAACAACAACAGAAAAAATTGAATTATTTTGGGCGGACATTGACACAACTTTCGCCATTTATGCGCCAAACGATAAAAATTATTTGAGAAATTGGAAAAATAAATATAAGGCAGTAAGAATTGCGGGCAAATATGCTTTTCACCATTTGCCTTGGGAAACAACTGAAACAACAGAAGAACAAATATACTATCAGAAAACATCCGACGGCAAATCTCCGAGTTTTATCTTAAACAAAAATAGCAGATAAATAGGTTATTTATCTTAAATTCTGTAGGCGCGGCAATGTTGCCTAATCATCAAAAAATTAAGAATTAAGGAAAGCCGGGCGCAAACAACTTCAAACAGGAGTAAAAATGAAAGTTTTGGCTGGTTTAAGCGGCGGAGTGGATTCTGCCGCCGCCGCTTTTTTATTAAAAAAAGAAGGTTATGAAGTGAGCGGCGCTATGATGTCTATTTGGGACAAAAGCCTGCCCGCTCCAAAAGAATCTTCTGATTCTTGTTTTGGACCAGAGGACAAAGAT
>JAIRQB010000129.1 GCA_031256695.1 Elusimicrobiota bacterium
TTGTGCAGTTTAAAAGAAATATCTATAAGTTTTGGATTTCTTTGAAAAACTTTTTTTAAAAACATCCTTTTTCCTTTTGTTTAAAACTTTAATTGCGATTTCAATTATAATAAAAGCAATCCTTTTGCCGCTTCAGCAAAAGGATTGTTTCAAAAAAATCGTCAAATATTGCCGACAAAGATTGCTAAAACAAAAAGCCTCTTTATTTTTGATTTTTATAAATACCATCTGATATCGCCGCCGCCGCCGATTTCTTTGCTAAAAAAAGCCTCTTCTAAACTTTTAAAAAAATCGCGGTAGTCTTTGAAATATTTGACAGATTCTTCGGCTGAAACGGATTTGAAATATATTGTAGAGCCTGTAGGCGCTTGGGCAAGTCTCCATAAATCGGGCGTAATTACAGAGGCTATTTTGGCATATCCGCCCGTAGTCTGCCTGTCATTCATCATAATAATAGGCAATCCTTCGCCGGGGACTTGTATAGCGCCAATTGGTATTCCATCTGAAATAATATCTGCGCCTTTGATATGCTCTATTGGTTTTCCTTCAAGCCTTATGCCCATTCTGTCGCTGACATGGCTGAGAGTATATGGAGTATTCAAAAAAGATTCTATGCCTTCTTGAGTAAAATAATCGTCTTGAGGTCCCATTATCACATTCAGAGTCAAATTCCGCAAATATTTAGGGATATAGGCTTGTTTTATAGCCCTCAAAGGCATATTGACGGCATTGCTGTCTTTAACTTTTAAAATATCGCCTTCTGCAAGTTGACGCCCCATAAAACCGCCGAATTTCCCCCTGACATTTGTGGAACGGCTGTTCATAATAATGTCTACATCAATGCCTCCGGCAAAGGCTATATAATTTCTCATACCTTCATAGCAAAAATCCCCGACAAGTCTATCGCCTCTTTGCGCTATATAACTTTCCCAAAGGACTATGGGTTTGTCATTTAGAAAAACAGCGCACTCTGCGCCTGTGACGGCAAAAACAACATCGTCGAAAAATTCTATAGTCGGGCATTTAAGAGAGCATTCTATAAGAGCGGCGCCGCTATTATTCCTTACAAGAAAATTAGCCATTCTTGCGCCGTATTCGTCCATAACGCCTGAGACGGATACGCCGTATCTCTGATAGCCGTATCTGCCTAAATCTTCAACTATTGAAAGTATGCCGGGGTCTATTATTTGAATTTCAGCCATACTATTTCCTTACCGCCTGTTTTTAATTTCAATTTCCGCGCGCTCTTATTTTATCCGCCTAAATATCAACTTTTGCGCTCCGCGCTATCTTTTAAATTTTAAAACGATAGGCGTTCCTTTAAATCCAAAATGCGCCCTTAAAACATTCTCCAAATATCTCTTATATGAAAAATGAACTAAATCCAAATCATTGACTTCAAACATAAAAATAGGCGGTCTAATTGATATTTGAGAGATGTTTTTTATTTTCAATCTCTTGCCTTTCCTTATGAGCGGCTTTTTATAAACGGCGGCATTTATAGTTTCTTTTAATTGTTCGGGCAGGATTTGTTTTGAATACTCTTTATAGACAATGACGGCAGTTTCAAAAACTCTATCTATCCTTTGACCCGTCTTTGCCGATATGAAAATTATATCAGCCCAAGGGATAAACTTTAATTTAAGTCTTATCTGAGAAATCCAGAATTTAGCCGCCTCCTCTTTGTTCTCTTCTATTAAATCCCATTTGTTTACCGCTATTATAACAGCCTTTTGCTTTTCCCCAATGAGACCCGCTATTTTACACTCAGTCTCTCCTATTTCACAGCCTGCATCCATTATCAAAACTGTTATATCGCTGTCTTCTATGGCTCTGCTTGCAGACAGAGTTGAGAGATATTCCATATCGTCTTTTCTTTTATTTCCCCTGTGAAGACCCGCCGTGTCTGTCAAAATATACCGCCGTCCATTTACAAATGCCGCAACAGACAGAGAATCGCGCGTTGTCCCCGCTTTGTCGTGGACTATGCTTCTTTCCTCTTTTACGGCGGCATTCATAAAAGAAGATTTGCCGACATTGGGCTTTCCTGCCAAGGCAATTTTTATGCTTTCTTCTCTTTTTATTTTTTCAGTATGAGGCAGAACGGATACAATTTTATCAAGCAATTCGCTAATTCCCCGCCCGTGTATTGAAGAGACAAAAAACAAATCTTGAAAACCCAATTTGTAAAACTCAAAACCTGCGCTCTCTTCACTAGGGTCATCTGCCTTATTTACTACAAGGATTGTCTTTTTTTGAATCTTTCTTAAAACTTCCGCGATTTTAATGTCTAAACCGTTAATTCCTGTTTTTAAATCTACTGTAAATAAAATTAAAGAGGCTTTATCTATTGATATTTCTAATTGATGAGCCATAGCGCTTGAAAAAACGCTTTCCTCAAAAGCCCAGCCTGCGGCATCTGCAATAATAAAACGACTGTCTTTCCAAAAGACTTCATATTCATTTCTGTCTCTTGTGACCCCTGGCAAACTGTGAACTATGGCTTTTTTTCGCCCGGCAAATCTATTGAAAAGCGCCGATTTTCCGACATTGGAGCGCCCTACTATTGCGACTATTGGGAGCATTTTTGCCTCTTATTCCATCTCTTATTCTTTCCGCTTAAAAGAATGCGGAAAATATATATTTTTTATTTTGACCGCTTAAAATCTATGTTTTGAAAGCATTGAGGGGACATATTCTTTAAAGTTTCTTTCTCAATTACCGCCGTCGCCTGACTTATTTTGTCTATCGGCAGGAGCGCCGCCGAATCTTATTGTGTTTTGTATCATTATTTTTCTGTCAGCCTGTTGAGAAGGGTCGTCTGGTTCTAATTCATAACTTCCCATAATTGACAAATTATTTGTAAGCCTATAAGTCATTTCAAAACCGTGTTTTAGCGCCAACTGATTATTGAGTTGGTCAAAAAACAGAGAATACCCCATAACAAGTTGATTGGTTATATTTTTCTCTATTGAATACTTTGTGCCGTATAAAAAATTCACTAAAGAATTTTGTTCTCCGCTTCCTGCGGCGTTTACAGGGTCTGATGGAGCAACGCTTTCTCCGCTTCCGTCTGGGCTTGCTGAATTTGCGCTGTTTGCGTCAATTTTTGCCAAAGCGCTGTATGAAACTTTCAAATTGTCCGCAATGCCCGTTCTCCTTAAAAAAGTCCGAGCGATAGGAACTACAAGATTTGAATTTATAAGGCGGATTGCCTGCTGTCTTACTTCAAAATCCGTCAGCAAAACTCCTTTTTCTTTGTTCGTATTGTCTTGTTCCTCTGTTTTCGGGTCTGTTTTGCCTTCAAAGTCTAAACCCAAAACTTTTGCTATTACGGATTCAGAATTCATAGAAGGATTTTCTCTTGATGAAAATGCAAAATTCAAATTATCTATCGGGGAACGGGATACAATGAGTTTTACTAAATCTGAATTATTTGTATCCGCTGAATATACCGCAGTCTCCGCTTCGCATTGCACATATATATTGTCTTCAAGAATTTCTATCTGCCCGTTTAAAATATCAAAGACTTTTCCTAAAAACCGTATTTCTCCTTTTTGGGTGTTTACTATCCCCTGCGCTTTAAGTTCCGGATAGACGCCCGATATATTTACTTTTCCATTGGCTAAAACGGTTAAACTGGCGTTTTCATAAACAGTGCTTTTAGAACTTAAGAAATCTATATTGAATTCCGTTCCCTGCGGGATAAAAGAAATATTGCCGCTCCCTTCGGGCGGCGGGAAATTAAACCGAGCATTTTCCAAAATAATTTGTCCTGAAATTTTTGGGGCAGACGCCGAACCTTTTATATAAATATCAAAAGAAGGCTCTCCCTTTGATATGTCTTTCCAAATAATGTCAGACAAGATATTGTTAGGTATAGGCAAGTCTGGAATTTCTAATGGAATTCCCGCGCCCTTGCTCTGAGTGAACAATCTTATATCCATTTCCTCAATGTCAAAGAAATTCATTTTCAAGCCGCCTTCAGCAAGAAAAAAAGAGCCGTTTTTAGCCGTTGCCGTCCATTTTTTTATTTTAACGGCGCTGTCTTCAACGGCAATCTCTATGTCTATATTCTTCATCCGTCCCAAATAGGATTTAAAATCAAGAGTCCCGTCGCTTATAATCAAGTTTCCATTGTTTTTTAGATTTTTCAGCGTTCCATTTATATTCCCGCTAAATGACATCTGCCCGGCAGACGGTCTTATAAAACTATCTGTGAGATATTTAAAAACCGAAAGTTTTGAATTCGCAAAATCGTATCTTATATTTATATTTCTGTTTTCCATTTCGCTTCTTAAAGAGTTGTCAAGCCAGAGCGGAAATTCGCCTACAATTGACAAATCTATCTCGCCTTTTTTGGAAAGTTTACCCTCTATTATTTTTGCTTCATTGTTTTCAACGGCGAGCCTGATATTTGCGCTGTCAAACGGAATATCCATAACAGAACCGTTTATTGCCGTCAAAGACGCCGATATTGACGGATTTTTAAATGCGCCGCCGCCGTTAAAATGCAAATTGGCGCTTCCTGCGATGCCTATCGGCAAATCCGCAAAATTGCCGGCAACTTCTAAATCAAGATTTGAACTGTCCAGATTTAAACTGAAATCATTTTTGCCGAAATATCCGCTTCCTGAAAGATAAGAAGCGCCTGAGGCAAAAGTAAAACTCTTAATATCTACTGTATCTCCAAAGCGCAAAACCGCAGATATTGCAGAAGGGGCATTCCCCAAATTTCTTGGGTTTGCAGTTTTGATTATAAAATCGCCGTTTTCAAAACTATATGAGCCACTTAATTTATTGATTTTTCCCTTATTTATCCAAAAATCGCTTAGAACAAAATCCCCGCTGTATGCAGTCGCCGTTTTGCTCTTGCTTGCGCGCCCGCTTAAAGAAATTGTTCCAAACAAATTGGCTGGTCCCAAAACCGCATTTATCAAAGACAATTCCGCAGAAAAAGTTCCTTTTTTCAAATCAATCCAAGCGTTTTGTATTTTCAATTCAGAATCAGCGGACTTTATTGAAGAATCGTCTATGGAGACCATATTGTTTGATATTTTTATATTAGAAGACATTTTGTCCGCGCGGAAGTTTTTAATCTCAAAATTTGAACCGCTTAAAAGCAATTCAACGCGGATGCCGGCATCTCCGCTTAAAATAATCCCATTGCCTGCAAAAACCGCATTTTGAAAAGGCATAACTGTTTTGAATAATTTTTCAACAAGTCCAATGCCTGCATTTTCAAAAGAAAACTCTATAAAATTGTTTCTTGAATATTTGCCTTTTGCCGCAATTTTAGCGCCGCTTGCAGACATTGAAAATTTATTTAAGGAAAGTTCCCCGTCTGAGTATAAAAAAGAGCCGTCTGCGGTAAATGGAATTTGTCTAAAACCCGCTTTTTTTAAAGAAAAGGAAGTTCTAAAAGAGGGATTTGCCGCTCTCCCTTTTATGTCAATTTCCGCATTTAAAGCGCCTGCCGACAGTTCCGGATAGATGCCGGCAATATTCGTGTTTTTTAATTGAATGCCTCCGTCCAAATCCCCGCTTGAAAGAATATATTTAAAATATCCGTCAAGACCGTTTGAAGACTCAATGTCCTCCATCTCAAAACTCTTATTTGAAATTTTTAAATCCGCGGCAAGAGAAGGAAATGAGACATTGTTGATTTTTATAAGAGCGTTCTTTATACCGCCCGACACAGCGCCGCCGGATTCCAACTTTCCGCTGAAATTTACAAGAGCCGACATTTTAACGCCTTTGATTTTAAAATCGTTGAGAATAAAACTAAAAGAAGACTTTTGATTTTTATCCGCCCAATGCAGAAAAGCGCTTATATCTGCCGTCTTTGCGCCTTTCTTGTCTATTATAGAGAGAGATTTAATCTCTATTTTTTCAGAATTGAGAGAGCCGGCGCTCGAGAATTCCTTAAAAGCGTTTTCATAATAAAAGATGCCGTTTTCAGCCTTGATGTTAAAGTCCAAACTTTCTCCTCTGCGATAAGATATTTGTCCTTCAGAAATTCCGCTGAAACTATTCTTGCCGTATTTTAAAATGCGGGCTAAATGAGATATGTCTATATTTGAAAATTTAAAATCCGCTGAAATCAGTTGATAGAGTTTTATAGAAGCGTTTATGGAAAAGTAATTTAAGTTGTCATAAAAATTAAACAGAAAAACTTTCTCTTCTAAAGGCGAGAGGCTTCCTTCTATATTCATCTTTTGTATTTTAGAAGTCTTAAAATTTTCTATATGCCAAACTATATTGCCGGCATTGTCTTTAATTGTCCCAAAAATAGACAGCGTCCCGCCGGCATTGTCTCTATAAAATGGATTTACGGGGAGGTCTGATATTTTGGCATTAGAAATATCTGCTCTCATTATTTTTTCTTTTTTATTCAAATAAAAATAACCCGATGGTTTTCCTCTTATATAGAGTTTTAAATCAAAAATGTCTGCATTTTCGCCTAAAAGATTTAAACGGATTTCGCTTGATTTGCCGTTTTTGACGACGATTTTTTTATTTTCTTCCGCATCTTTAAAAATATCAAAATCAAGTTTCCCAAATTCTGCCCCGTATAGAGAAAAACTATCCGTTTTCGCGTTAAAATGCCAAGTCTCATTTTTATACGAGCCGGCAAATTTTATGTCTGAATTTAGATTCTCATTTATTTTTGAGCCTTTTAGAGAGCCGTTCAAATAAAATTCCTTAAAATCTTTTGAAGCGGCAGTCAAATTCAGAAAATCCCCCGTTAAATTCAAAAGCAAATCTCCGCCCCCGCTTGATATATTCCCCGACGTCTTTAAAATTTGAAAATCATTATAGACTAAACTCTCTATGCGTATGGCTTTGCTAAAAGAGAGAGTTTTTTTATTTATGCGCCCCGATAGAGAAATATAGGCTTTTAAATCTTCATTTGAGGAAAGTAAAAGTTGAGATTTTAAGAGATTGCCGCCGGCAGGCTCCAACTGATACGATGCGTTGAAAATGCGGCTGTATAATTTGATATTTGAGGAAAATGCCGCTTTTTGCGGAGCAAGAGAAAGTTCTGAATTTGAAAGCGACAAAAAGGGAATGTCCTTAAAGGATATGTTTTCTGCATAAATGTTTAGCGCATTCTCTAAAAAAACTTCTTCTAAAATATTTTTCAGCAATTTCTCAACCGAAGAATTCGGGTCAAAGGATATTTCTATATCTGAAACTTTTATCTCTTGGATATATTCAAGAGGAGTTTTAGGCTTTGTGAAAAACTTTAAAATGTTTAGGCGGACAAAAATATTTTGCGCGGACATTCTGTTTTCTAAAGAAAGCGTTTTTATGGATATGCCGAATTTGAAAGGCTGTATCTTTATATTTTCTGCGCTTATTTTAGAACCGTCTATATTTATTTTTGATATTTGATTATGCAAAACCGAAGAAAGAATTGCATTTGCGGCAAAATAGATTATAAATAGAGCCGCAAAAACAGCGGCTATGATTTTGATTTTTTTATTTGATGTCAATTTTTTGTCCTGATAAAAAATAAGAACTTAAAAAGTTATTTGAGTAATTTGTCGGCGCAGCCGACACCAAGAAGTAAAGTCGGCAGCCGACACCAAGAAGTAAAGTCGGCAGCCGACACCAAAAAGTAAAGTCGGCAATGCGCCGCAAATAACCCATAACTGTTTTGATTTTATTTAATCGGCGTTCCCGTAGAATTAGCCAAATTTCTAAATTCTTCCATCAACTTCAAAGTGATGGGTCCAGGTTTTCCGCTTCCTATTTTCCTGCTGTCTGCGCAAATTACAGCGGCTACTTCTGCGGCTGTTCCCGTCACAAAGCACTCGTCTGCATTGTAGACGTTATACATAGTAAAAAGAGATTCTTTTACCGTAAGATTTAATTTATTTTTAGCCAATTCCATTACGGCATTTCTTGTAATCCCTTCTAATGCTCCTGCAAAAGACGGCGGAGTATAGACTGTGGAATTTTTAACTATAAAGAGATTATCGCCCGTGCATTCTGCCACATAGCCTTCTGCATTTAACATAATTGCCTCTACAAGACCAGCCCTTATAGCCTCCATCTTAGCCAAGATATTGTTTAAATAATTCATTGATTTGATATTAGGGCTTAAAGTGTCGGGACGCACTCTCCTTGTAGATGCGGTAATTACTTCCATACCTTTTTCATAGAATTCAGGCGGATATAAAACTATAGAGTCGGCTATTATTACAACAGAAGGACCAGCCGCGCATTTCCTCGGGTCAAGCCCTAAATCGCCTACGCCTCTCGTAAGCAACGCTCTTATATAAGCGTCTTTTAAATTGTTCGCCAAGAGAGTTTCAAGAATTGCTTTTTCCATATCCTTTTTGCTCATCGGCGGCTCTATTGCTACCGCTTTTGCTGAAGCCCAAAACCTGTCTAAATGCTCATTGAGCCTAAAAACTCTGCCGTTATAAGCGCGAATGCCTTCAAAAACTCCATCGCCATAAAGAACTCCGTGGTCAAAAACAGAAAGTTTCGCTTCTTCTTTCGGAACTAATTGCCCGTCTAAATAGATTTTCATCTCAGTCTCCTTTTTCCTTTAGTTTTATTGCCGCCGGCGAAACGGCTATTGCTGTCAACGTCATTTTTTATCTAATGCCGCAACTGCCATTTTTTACCTCTTTATCTATGAAGCGGATAATAGTTTTTACCCAATCTTCTTTTTTTACTTTGCCGATAATTTTTCCTTTTTCAAAAAGCAATCCTTCATCTTTGCCGCCCGCTATGCCGAAATCAGCGTCTTTTGCTTCTCCGGGACCATTTACAATACAGCCCATCAAAGCGATTTTTAGAGGTTTTATAATTTTGCCCGCCCTTTCAATTTTCTCAACCGCTTTTTCTGCGTCTGAGACAACTTTTATTAAATCAATTTTAGTCCTTGCGCAAGTGGGGCAAGAGATAATTTCAATTCCTTCATTTCTGATATTTAAAGAGCGCAAAAGCATAAATGCGCTTTTTACTTCCTCTGCGGGGTCTGCTGTAAGAGATACTCTTATAGTGTCGCCAAGTCCCTCATAGAGCATTATTCCTAAACCTGCCGCTGATTTGATATTGCCGCTTAAAAGAGAACCGCTTTCTGTAATGCCTAAATGGAGAGGATATTTTCTTTTAGAAGCAAAAATTTTATAAGCCTCTACTGTTGTCTCAATATCAGATGCTTTTAGAGAAACAACAATATCGTCAAAACCGCAACTTTCTAAAATTTCCACATTGTCTATAGCGGCGCCGGCAAGGATTGCCGCTTTTTGCAAATTGTCTTTTAAAGAATGCGCCGCTTTTAAAGAGCCTGCATTTACGCCTACTCTGATTGGTATTTTAGCGGCTTTCGCTTCTTTGACTACAGCCTTTACTTTTTCTTTTGAGCCGATATTGCCGGGGTTTATCCTTATCTTATCTATGCCGCGCTTTATTGCCTCAACAGCAATGCGCCAATCAAAATGAATGTCGGCAACTAAAGGAATTTTTATATATTTTTTTATCTCTGAAACTTTGCAGGCAGATTCCATATCAGGCAGAGATACCCTTATAATTTCACAGCCTAAATTTTCAAGTTTTTTGATTTGTCTTATTGTGGATTTGACATCAATGGTATTTGTATTTGTCATAGATTGGACGGCGACAGGAGACCCTCCCCCTATGACAAGCCCGCCTATTTTTATTTTTTTTGTCTCATTTCTTTTAAAGTATTTCATTGCGAAAGCCTAACAATCATTTGAATAATTTCCCAAGCCCCAGCCGCATTAAATCGCTGTATGTGGCGAAAACAAAAATTGCGGCAATTATTACTATGCCTATAGTATTGTATACGGCGATTATTTTAGCGCTGATTTTTTTCCTTGTAATGCCTTCAACTAAAAATAAAATTATCATACCGCCGTCAACAAAAGGAATTGGGAAAAGGTTAAATAATCCCAGCGCTGTAGAGATAATAGCCAAAAGAATTATGTAATTTTCCAATCCTTTTTTTGTGGCGTCAGCCATCACTTGAGCAATGCCTATAGGACCGGATATATCGGGTTTTTCCAAAGAAAACGCTTTGTCTATAAGATAAGAGACCGTCATTATTGTCTGCAAAAGCGAGGCTTTTACCCCATACTGAACTGATTGAAAAAAACCGCTTTCCATTCTGACAACGGCGGGAGCAATTCCTATTATCCCTGTTCCCGTGACGGGATTTTTTGCAACTTCAATAATCACATCAAAAGTTTGAGCATTTCTCTCTATAGTAAAGAGCGCCTTTTGCCCGCCTTTGTTTTGCAAATTTTCCGAGATGTCTTTCCATAAAACTATTTCTGCGCCGTCTATTTTTTTTATTTTATCTCCGCTTTGAAGCCCCGCGGAAAAAGCGGGATAATCTTTTGCTATTCCTCCTATTTGAGCGTATTGCGAAGCTGAGGAAATCCCCCAAACGCTGAAAGCGCAAGTGAAAATAAGAGCGGCTAAAACATAATTTGCAAAAGGACCTAAAAAAGAAATAAAAATTTTCTTATACCAAGGGAGAGATAGAAATTCCCCCTCTCCGCCCGTTGACTCTTCGGGGTTTTCGCCCGCCATAGCGACCATTCCTCCGAATGGAAAAAGTTTAATGCAGTATTTTGTCCCATTTCTTACGTATTTAACGAGGTCAGGTCCAAAGCCGAAAGCAAAAGTTAAAACGCGCACTTTGCAAAGCCTAGCGGCGCTAAAATGCCCGAGCTCGTGGATAAAAATCAAAAAACCTAAACCAAATGCCACTGCGATTATTGAAATAATAATATTCATTTTATTTTCCTTTAATGCCCGGTTTTTTACGCCGAAGCATTATGCCCTTTTATTTTAAATTGCTTTCTGCGCTTTCAATCAAACTATGCGCTTTTTTTCTTGCGGCTAAATCCGCTTCTATCAAACTATCAATGCCCGTTTTTTTAATCCCTTTAAACAATTTCATAGTCTTTTCAACAATTTTTGCAATATCTGTAAAAAGTATCCGCCCGTCTAAAAAAGCCTCAACTGCCGTTTCATTTGCAGCGTTTAAAATTGCAGGCTGCGCCCCGCCCGCATTTGCCGCAGAATAAGCGAGTTTTAAACAAGGGAATTTTTTGAAGTCAGGCTCAAAAAATTCAAGTTTAGAAAGAGCCGCTAAATTTAAAGGCTTTATAAATTTTGAAGGCATTCTGCGCGGATAAGTTAGAGCGTATTGTATAGGCAATCTCATATCGGGGTTAGACAACTGCGCCAGCGCAGCGCCGTCAACGTATTCAACTAAAGAATGGATTATGGATTGAGGGTGTATGACTATTTTTATTCTATCTATCGGAAGCCCAAATAAAACAGAAGCCTCTATCGCCTCTAAACCTTTATTCATAAGCGTAGCGCTGTCTATTGTAATTTTGCGCCCCATCTTCCAAGTGGGATGTTTTAAAGCCTTATCTGCCGTAATTTTTGAAAAATCCCCGTCATATTTATAAAAAGGACCTCCCGAAGCGGTCAAGATAATATTTTTTATTTGCTTTTTATCCTCTCCCCTGCTGCATTGGAAAACGGCGGAATGTTCGCTGTCAACGGGCAAGATTGAAACTCCGTTTTCTGCGGCAAGTTTCATTATTTCCGCGCCCGCCATTACCACAATTTCTTTATTTGCAAGCGCTATGTTTTTTTTAGTTTTAATTGCCGCAATTATAGGCTTTAGCGCCGCTGCGCCGACGATAGCGGCTACTAAAGTATCCGCTTCAACGCTTGAGACAAGTTTTTCTAAACCAACTGCTCCAAAAAAAAGTTTCGTTTTCGGAGAGTTTATTTTTATCCAATTTTTAAAATTTGAAAAATTGTCAGCAGACTCTTCAAGGCATATTGCTTTGGGTTTAAAAGTTTTGATTTGCTTTTTTAAAACTTCCGTTTTTGAGCGGACAGACAAACCTACTACGGATATTTTGTCTTTTAACTGCAGGCAAATATCTGCGGTTTGAAGTCCTATTGAACCTGATGAGCCTAAAATGATTACTTTTTTCATTGTATATTGAAATGCGACAGCAAATAATACAGAGCGGGAGCGGCGAAAAGATAAGAATCAAACCTGTCTAAAAAACCGCCGTGCCCCGGTATAATTGCGCCTGAATCCTTAACGCCCGAATCTCTTTTAAAAAGAGATTCAGCCAAATCTGAAAACTGACCCGTCAAAGCAATAATAAAGCCCGCAATAGCGGACTGATAAACAGTTAAAAAACCGCTCATAAAAATAAATCTGCAAAGGACAGCGGTTAAAATGCCGAAAATTATCCCGGCAACAGCGCCTTCAACAGTTTTTTTAGGGCTTACATTTTTAGCAAGTTTATGACGCCCAAACTTGACGCCGAAAAAAAATGCCGCCGTGTCTAAAACCCAAGTGGTTATAAAAAGAAAAAAAATAAATTCCATTCCGTTTTGAAGTTGCCGTATATATATTAAATAAGACAAAGACAGAGGCAAAAAGAAAGAGCCTAAAAAAGATGTTGAAATCCTCGCTATGCAATTTGAGACATTTCCTTTGACGACTTCAAAAACAAATAGAACAAAAAGCATAGACAAAGCGCAGAAAGCGGTTAAAGTAGAGTCATTGTCAAAAAACAACAGAATAAAAAAAGCAACTGACATTGCAAGAGAGATATAAAAATGCGGCTCGTATTTTTTTAAAACCAATAGATATTCCTGCACGCAAAAAAAGACGGTTAAAAGCATTAAAATAAAAAAAGGCAGAGCGCCGAAATATATGGCTGCAAAAATAATGGGAATGCCGATGAGGGCGGTTATGATTCTTTTGATTAACATTGAATCTTCCTTGTTTAATAAATTAAGAGTTAAGAGTTAAAAGTTTATGCGCGGCTGCCGCCGGCAGATTTAAGTTAACTAATTTCATAACTCTAAACTCATAACTTTTTATTTTTAGTTTTTTTCAATCACGGCAATTTCTTTCTCGGTAAGTCCGTATAAATCATAGACAATAGCGTCAATTTTCTTGTCTAAAATGTCGGCTTTGTTTTGATAAATCTCTTTGTCTTTTGGATTTTGCTCTAAGTGAAGTTTTGTTTGAATTTCAATCATCAAATTGACTAATTTTTTTAGTTTTTCAGAATTTTCTTTGTCTATCTCTTTGACAATAGGCAAACTTAATGCCTGCCCTATTCTGATTTTAGGAAAAATGCCCGTATCTGCTCTAAACTTCTGCTCATAAATGTATTGAAATAGTTTTGAATTTAACAAAGCGAGCAAAACTTTTATATCAAAATCAACGGTTTTTATGCAGTATAAACTTCTATTTGTCAAAAGTGATTTATCGTCAAAAGCGGCTGTAATCCTATCTCCCGTCTCTCTTATTACAAGTTTCTGTCCTTCAAAAACTTCTCCGCTCTTTTTAAACTTTTCACTTATATTTGCATCTACATAACTCAAATTTTTAATTGCATAGCGGGAAATGTCTTGCCCAAATATAATTTTAACGGCATTTGCTCTTTTATTTATGATTTTATCTTTGCCTATTTCTAATCCTCTTTTGACTTCCGCAATATCTTTCAACGAAATGCATCTATTGCTTAATTTGTCAATAAAAGTTTTTTTAATAAATAAAAAATTATCGTTTATAAAATCTGATTGTTTTATTTTTAATGTTTTATTGCCGCTGTCCGTAAAAAACAAAGTATTGTTTTTAGTTTTGCCTCTTTCAAAAATCATAATACAAGTTGGCATTTTTACTTTTTCAAAAACTCCATCGCCGAGTTCCTTTATAAGTTTAATACTCGCATTTTCAACAAGTATTTTTCTTGTAGTCTGATAATTTATTCCTTTAAGAAATAGGCTTGGAAAAATAAAGCCGCAAACCCCTTGTTTTTTTAATAGAGATATTCCTTTCTCTATAAAAATTTGAAAAATATCAAAAAAACTTGCGGCTGAAAGAAAAGAACGTTTGGCATACTCTAAAAAAGCGCTGTTTAAATTCTCATATTTCACATATGGCGGATTGCCTACTATGCAGTCAAAACCGCCGCTTTTCATTATATCTGGGAAAGT
>JAIRQB010000171.1 GCA_031256695.1 Elusimicrobiota bacterium
TTTCACATTAAAAGTTAAAAGTTAAAAGTTTCGGAGTCGGCGTATTGCCGACTTTACTTCTTGGTGTCGGCTGCCGACTTATTAGTTTAACGGCAAAGACAACAGGGATTCCCGCCTTCTTGAGTTGCAGTCTCAAGTAGCAAGGCAACTGGAGTTGCCATCTGTAATTTGGGGCAACTCAAGAATCACAGTTTACAATTAAAAAGTAAAAACTTGAGAAAAACAAAGGAACAGAATGGAATTTGGAATGGACAGAATATTAAGCAATATTGTTTTTTGGCTTGAATTGCCGCAAACTTGCGATATTATTTTCCGTGATAGATATTGCAAGACGAGAGATTTCTTTCAATTAGCGTTAAATAAATTTTTTAGAGAAACAAAAATGCCGCTGCTTACAGCCGTAGCCGGAGAAATAGGAAACAATTCTTTTGACCATAATTTAGGCAATTGGAAAGATATATTAGGCGTTATTTTTATTTACGATATTGAGAGCGGATTTCTAATTATAGCCGATAGAGGACAGGGCATAAAAAAAACTTTGTCAAATGTTAGAGAGATAGAAACTGACGAGCAGGCAGTCAGTATAGCCTTCAGCGATATTATATCAGGGCGTTATCCTGAGCAAAGAGGCAATGGTTTAAAATTTACGGCAAATGCTGTCAGAGCAAATAAATGGAATTTATATTTGCAATCAGGATTCGGATGCGCAGAGATTATAAACGGCGGCAACATTTCTTTTAAAACAAAAGAAAATTATATATGCGGTTGTCTGTCTATAATCAAGTTTAACGGACGCAAATGAATAATAGGAGGTTTTTATGACAATTAAAATATCTAAATTTGGAACTTTATTGTTGTCAAGGGCTGACGGACGCGAAGCGTTTTTAGCGGCAAAAGCCTATTCAATAAAGGCTGAAGACAAAGAAATTATTCTTGATTTTTCAGAGGTAGAAGTTTTAACGCCTTCTTGGGCAGGAGAATTCATCAACGGCATAAAACAGGATTTTGCAAATATTCCTATTAAATATGAGAACGACACAGCGCCTTCAATAAAGGAAAGTTTAGAAATAGTAAAAAATTGAAAGCGCGACAATAGGTTAACTCTTTGAATTTAAAACTTCTCATAAACGGATACTGGAGTTGCCATCTGTAATTGGTGGCAACTCAAGAATTGCAGTCTCAAGTAGCAAGGCAACTGGAGTTGCCATCTGTAATTGGGGGCAACTCAAGAATCCATTTTAAAATTAAGAGTTAAAAGTGAAAAGTTAATGAAAAAAGCATATTAAATGAAAAGTTGCGGAATAAAAACCGGCAACAGACAAAGGAGAAATTAAAATGAAACAGAAACAAATAGCAGTTTTTATTTTCGCCGCTCTTGCGGCAATAGGTCTGTCTTCTTGCGGAGGAAAGGTTATCTCAAGAGTTGACAGCGGAACGCAGATTGATTTAAGCGGCAATTGGAATGACACAGATTCGCGTCTCGTATCTGAGGAAATGATAAGAGAAAGTTTTTCAAATCCTTGGGCTGACAGATTTTATTCTGAACACAGAAGACCTCCGCGGGTAATCATAGGAACGGTCTTAAACAAATCCGAAGAGCATATAAACACTGAGACTTTTGTAAAAGATTTGGAGAGAAATCTTATAAATTCAGGGCGGGTTGAATTTGTAGCCTCAAGTTCTCAAAGAGGAGAAATTAGAGCCGAGAGGGACGAGCAAGCCTTAAATGCCAGAGACCCCAAAAGGCAGAGGTATGAGGATGCAGCCGACTATATGCTCAAAGGGCAAATCAACACTATTTTTGACAGAGAAGGCAAAGAAGAAGTGAAGTTTTATCAAATAGAACTTGAACTCATAAATGTTGAAAGCAATAAAGTGTCTTGGATAGGTCAGAAAAAGATTAAAAAGTATATAGCAAGAAGCAAATATAAAGCATAGGAAGCGCGGCAAATAAAACAATGCATAAAATGCTCCACTCTAAAATTATAGCCGCCGCCTCTCTTGCGGCTTTGGCGGTTTTCTTTGCAGGCTGCTCTGCAAATATGGAAAAATATTATTCAGACATAACGGCAAAAATGCAAAGCGGCTCTTACAAAGAGGCTATTCTTGAAGTTGAAAACTCAAAGGACAAATACGGCGAAAAAAATATCCTGCTTTTTTATTTAGACAGCGGGATTTTAAACCACTATGCCGAAAATTTTGCCGCAAGCCGCGCTTCTTTTGAATTTGCCAAGAGTATCTTTGACGATTTCTACACAAAAAGCGTTTCTGCGGGCGCTTTTTCTATGCTCTATAACGATGCTTCTATGCCGTATTACGGCGAAAGTTTTGAGAGAAGTTATATAACTTTTTTCCAATCCTTAAACTATATTTTGGATTCTCAAAATAACGAGTCTGCGGTTGAAGCGCGGCAAGCCGATACTCTCTTTAAATTTTTCATATCTCAAAAAAGTTTTTATCAAAGCGACGCTTTCATTGAATATTTTATGGGTCTCGTCTATGAAAATGCAGGATATTTAAACGATGCGTCCATTTCTTATTATGCCGCTCTAAAATCATATAGCGGAACAAATAATCTCTCAGGCATAGCGGTAAATGATGATATTGTAGACGACGCCTATACTTCTTCTCTAAAACTTGGATTTCATTCCAGAGCGGCAGAGATAAAGAAACAATATCCGGGCGCCAAAAGAAAAGAGATTCCTAAAAATTGCGGAGAACTCATCATTGTTGATTATAACGGCATAATTCCTAAAAAAACTGAGACTGTCTTCCGCCTAGCGATGAATGATGCTTGGCTCTATATGAATGCGGCAAATGTTGACAGCGTAGAAATGACTGATTACCAAAGAGCCTCATCTATTGGAGTCTCGGCATTTGCAAATGATTTCGTTCAATTTTCTATTCCTTCCTATAAAAATCAGCCTCCTATCGTCTATTCATTTACAGCAGAAAGCGGCAGTTCAAAGCGGCAATCCTATACGGCGCAAGATTTAGGACAGTTAGCAAAAACTTTTTTTGACAAAAATTTCGCCAAACTTTTTGCAAAAACTGCGGCGCGCGCGGTTATAAAATTTGTTCTGTCAAAACAGACTTCGGCATATCTTGAAAAACAATACGGCGCGACCGCAGGACTGCTCGCTAAAATAGCAACGAATGTCTACACGGCTTCTACAGAAATAGCGGATTTGCGCGCTTGGCGCACTCTCCCTTCAAATATCTTAATGGCAAGAATGTATTTGCCGAGCGGCTTAAATGAAATCTCAATCAAGTATTTTGACAGAAATTTCAGACAGATTAAAAGCGAAACTTTGACGGTAAATATAACGGAAGGCAAAAAAAATTTTGCGATAGTAAAAACTCCGTATTGAGAGGCTAAAAATGATTTTCATAAAAACCCTATTTTCTTTTGTCTGCATTGTTTTTCTTTTTGTGGCGCTAAACTCTTGCTTTCAAAACCGCAAGAGCGCCGTTTCAATAGCGATAATCAGCGATATACATTTAGGCGACAGCCGCGCTTTAGAGCAAGACTATGCTTGGTTTAATAAAAATAAAAATTCGCTCATTTCTTTTTTGGATTCTTTGGGAAAACGCAAAGATATAAAAACTCTTGCGATAGCAGGCGACCTTTTTGACGAGTGGGTCTCTCCCATTGATGTGTCCGCTTATCCTAATTATTCCGCCTCGCATAAAGATTTTATCCTTGACATTAAAGAGGCAAATAAAGAAGTAATAGAGGCTATCGCCGCTCTAAAAAAAGGCGGAATAGATATTTTTTATGTCAATGGAAATCACGATATGTTAGTTGACGCTCAAGACATTGAGGCAGTTTTCGGCAAAGGCATAGTCTCTTATTGCGGGGATTTTTTTAATTCTCAAGCGGCTCTGGGGACTTTTTATGATAAAGATTTAAAACTCATTGTAGAACACGGTCACAGATATGATTTTTTCAACGCTCCTTATCGGCAGATTTTTAAAGACTTAAACGGAAACAATGCAATTTCAATTCTGCCTCCCGGTTTTTTTGCCGCAAAACTTTCAGCCTCCGCTTCTTTATCTCAAGAAAAAGGAATAAAACTTGAAGCCTCTAAAATGGAAGAGATTGCAAAAGAGTTTTCCGCATTAGAAAAAGACAATTCAAAATCAAGAGATACAAAACTCTATGCTTTTGCTTGGAATGTCACTCTTGATTTTTTATCAATACCGCAAAGCCGATATAAAATTAGAAATATAAAGACGGGCATAGATTATTTTGAAGGACTCTACAGCATTGAGGATTTTGCTCCATATCTATCAAACGGCGCTCTTATAGATAAGAGAAAGATTTTCAAAAACATTGAAAAGGATTGGGAAAATACTCAAAAAACAAACGGCATAGACGGCATAAAACAGCCTTTTATTCCTTTGGCAAAAGCAATTTTAGCAGACGGCATTACTTCTTATTTTGACGATATGGCAAGAAGCCAATACTTTGACAATACAAATAGCGGCGTCCGCATTGTTGTCTTTGGGCATAGTCACGAAGCAAAACTCATTACTCATTATGCGGATACTCCTTCAAAAAAATCCATTTATGCAAATTCAGGGACTTGGATTGACAATTCTAAAATCAGCAGAAATTATGTGATTGTAAATCCAGACAAAAAAGCGGGTAAAATTTTTGTAAGCGTTTATCAGATTGACGAAAACGGCAAAACAGAAATACTCGGAGAGGATTTTATACAAAGCGGGCTTTAAGAAATTAAAAATAAATTTGTCTCTAAATCCCTCAAAATTTACCAGCCGTTTAAGAGGCTCTCTATGAATGAAACCGATTTTGACGCTTCTTTTGACAATGCTTTTCCCGCTCTCAGCCTTAATAAAAAACGCGAAATCAAAAGGCTCATTTTTGAAATCTCAAAAATTAAAAATACAGACCCCGT
>JAIRQB010000210.1 GCA_031256695.1 Elusimicrobiota bacterium
TCAAAAACAATAAAAAATAACTGCACTTTTTGAGTATTATCCCCGCAATGACACCAACGGCGGCAGCGCTATGCGTTTGCGCAGCGCTATGCGTTCGCGCAGCGCTATGCGTTTGCGCAAGACGCATTGACGCGGGAAACTTTCAGCATAGTTGAAAAATGACTCCGATTCAAAAAGTGAGGAGCAGAATTAAGTAGAATGTCTACGTATTTGAGCGGGATAAAGACAAAAGATTGTCAGGCATCAAAAACACGGGCTTGATTTATTGAGCGTTTGTCAGTCTGATATGCCACTGTTTATTGTCAAGTTTTAAATGCTGTTTTTAAGTTTTATAAGGAGGATAAAATGTATTGGTTTATTCTGATTTTTGTTTTTGTGATTTTTGAGATTGCAACACCCGGCGCTTTTTATTCTATGTGTCTCGCTTTAGGCGCATTGACTGCTGGAATAGCATCGCTTTTTGGAGCAGACAGATATTTACAATATGGGATTTTTGCCGTCATTTCTCTTGTTTCTATTTTTGCTGTTCGTCCTATTTTTCTCAGAGCCGTCAAAAAAATGAAGGGCGTTCAAACAAATGTTGACGCGTTAATAGACCAGACTGCTATTGTGACTGAAAAAATCACTCCGCAAAAATGCGGTTTTATAAAAATCGGCGGAGAAATTTGGCTGGCTGAATCTGAAAGCGAAATAGAAACGGGGAGCGAAGCAATTATAAAAGAGGTCAGCGGAACTAAAGTTAAAGTTGTTGTAAAGCAGGATGCTTAAGAATTCTGCATAAAAATATATTGTAAAAAGTAAAACTTTAGAAATATGCTGCAAAAACAAAAAGGCTGGCGGCAAAAAATGCCGTCAGCCTTTTTTTAATAGATTTTGTTTTGTTATGGAATATGCCGTTGTCCGTCTGAAGTCTCTATATAGAGCGCGCTTCTTTCTATCTTTTCATAATCTGCATTTTCCCGTCCTTGCATTAAACGCTCTATTACAAGGTCTGCTTTTACGTAAAAATCCTTGCTGAAATGCATATTTAAAATCAAATCCTTCCCGTCAATTTCCATAGATTTTATAAGCGGTCTTATGTCAATTTCTTTTTTCTGTCCGTTTTTTTCTTTGATTATTTTTATTTCTTTTTCTGATAAAAAAGCGTCAATTTCTTTTTGAGAAACGCTCATTCCGTAAATCCTATATTGCGCCAGATTTGCAAGGACATCTATTGACGGGAAAAACAGCGGAATGCCTTTTACTTCTAAAAGTTTAAAACCATCGGGCAGAACTTTTGAAACTTTCTCCTTTATTTCTGAAAGCGGGATTTTTTCTGTAAAGCATACTTCCATATATTCGCATAAACTCTCATATCCTACGGGGAGAGGAAAACTAAAAGAGGCTTTGACATTTGGGCTAAAGCCTTCAGTAAAGGCTATCGGCAAATTTGCCCGTCTTAAAGCGCGTCTAAAAACTTCTATCTGCTCTAAATGAGATATAAAACGCATTTTGCCGCATTTAGAAAATTGCAGCCGCGCTTTCATTTCAGGTTTTGTTGATTCTTTTTTCTGCGGAGCGCAATTTGTTGACAGAGCGCTGTCTTGCAAATCAAAAGGAGTTGAAACGGGGGCGGCGCTTTCATTTAAACCTTTAAGATAATCCTCGTATAATTTTTCTTTTGAGACGCCGAAATTTAAATGGTCCCAAGGGAAAATCTCGTCTTTGCCTCTCTTCCTAAAAACATAAAAATCTAAATCCAAATTGTTTTCTTTTAAAGCGGCTTCCCAAATTTCAACATTAAATCTATCAGCCCATTGGTCAAATCTTGCGCCCGCCTTCCAAGCGTAATAGATTACAGAAGAGACTCTTCTATCGCCTTTGGCGATTAAAGCCTCAAAGAGACTTGTCTTGCTATTGTGGGGTTTTAGGCAAGCGGGCAATTTTTTATGCAAATAATCTATTTTCTCTTTTATTTTTTCAGACGGCAACATAGAATGCCATTGAAAAGCGGTATGAGATTTCGGAACAAAAGGCGAGATTGTTATATTGAAGTTTAAATTTTTGGCTTGAGATTTTACGGTTTTAATTAAAGCAATGATGCCGTCTATATCCTCGTCTGTCTCAGTGGGAAGCCCTATCATAAAATAGAGTTTTATTTTATTCCAGCCCATTTTATTTGCAGAAATTAAAGTTTTTAAAATTTGAGCGCCGCTTAAGTATTTGCCGATTACATTCCTAAGTCTATCCGTCCCCGCTTCAGGAGCAAGAGTTAAGGAAGGTTTTTTTGCTCTATTTATATATTGAATTATTTTTAAAGAGCGCTCATTGCAGCGCAGAGAAGGCAGAGAAATACTCAAGCGCGAGTCCTCATATATTTTATCCGTCTCTAAAATCAATTTGTCTAAATCTTTATAGTCGCCGCAAGAAAGAGAAGAAAAAGATATTTCCTCATATCCGCTGTTTGCGAGAGATTTTTTTGCCGTCTCAATTAAATTATCAACGGGTCTTTGCCGAAATGGATAATAGAATTTTGAAGCCTGACAAAAACGGCAAGCGCCGGGGCATCCGCGGGCAACTTCTATATTCAATCTATCGTGAACGGTTTGCGTAAAAGGAATGATTTTTTTTGACGGGAAATATGCGGAATTTAAATTTAAAGAGCGCTTTTTTATAGGTATAGGCAAGGGCGCGCTCTTAAATACGGGTTTGAGCGCGGCGCTGTCGGATAAGGGCTGGGGCATAATGTTGTCAGAGAGAGGCTGGGGCGCAATGCTCTCAATTCTATCTATAGTATTGTCGGCTTTATAAGAGATATTAAAAAGAGAGGGAATATAAACTCCTTCTATTTGAGAAAGTTTTATCAAGAGCTCTTTTCTGCTTATAATTTTTTTGTATTTGCGACAGACTTCTATAATCTCAACTATAGCCTCTTCCGCTTCGCCCAAAAGAAAAAAATCAAAAAAAGCGCTGAAAGGCTCGGGATTGGTCAAAGCAGGTCCGCCGCCTATTATCAAAGGGTCGCCGTCTTTTCTATCTTTTGCAAAATGCGGCAAGAAGGCTAAATCTATCATATTGATTATATTTGACGCGGACATCTCGCATTGAATAGAAAAACCTATTATGTCAAAACTCTTTAAAGGGCTGCCTGATTCTAATGAGAATAAATCTGCTTGACGCCGTCTTAAAAGTTCTTCCATATCCAAATCAGGCGCAAAACATCTCTCGCAGCGGGCGAGTTTTTTTTCATTTATCAAGTGATAGAGAATTTCAAGCCCAAGATTTGAAGCGCCGATTTCATAAATATCAGGGAAACATAAAACGATTGAAAAATCCGCAGACATATCTGCTGGGTGAGAATTGACCTCGCCGTTTATATACCTTGAAGGTCTGTTTGCTAAAGTTAAAAGTTGAATTGTTTTTTCTTTCATTTCAATTTTCCTTCTAATCCGCAGACCAAATTGTTTGTATTTTTTAAATTTTAACCGTTGAAATTTTCCAACTCTGTTTTAAAAGCCTCTTTTATTTTCGCAACGGCGCTCTCAATGCCGCCGTCCATAAAAAACCCCGCGGCATTTTTATGTCCGCCGCCGCCGAACATTTTTGCTATTTTTAAGATATTGAAATTTTTTATTGAGCGCAAACTGACTTTCAATTTTGAAATGTCTTCTTCCTTTATGAAAAACCCGGCTTTTGCCCCGTCCAATTTCAAAAGAAAAACGGATATGCCGTCAGCATCTTTTTGAGAAGCGCCGCATTGTTTAAACATTTCCAAATCTAAAAACGTATAAGAAATTTGTCCGTCAAAGCAAGTTTGCATATTTGACAGAGCGCAGCCTAAAAGTTTTAGCGAAGCGAAACTATCTCTTGAAAAAACGCGGCTTCGGACAAAGTCAGCGTCTATTCCGCAGGCGAATAGTTTTGCCGCGGCAAGATGAGAATCGGCTCTTGTATTTGAATTTTTAAACCCGCCCGTATCCGTTAAAAGTCCAAAATAAAGGCTCTCGGCTTCATCTTTATTTAATTTGATTTTCATAAATTCAAAAAGGCGCAAAACAAGTTCCGCTGCTGAAGATGAGTTTGGGTCAATCCAATTGACATCTCCGAAATTGCTGTTTATTAAATGATGGTCTATATTGATTATTTTTTTTGCCTGTCTTTTAGAAATTAAATTTCCAATCCTTTCAAGATTAGATGATTCCAAAATCACTGCGCAATCAAAAATTTTATTTTTCGGCGGATTTTTTTTTATCTTTGAAGAGTTTTTAATGGAGAGAGCGGCGTCTGGGATTTCATCGCCGCAATAGACTTCCGCTTTTTTGCCGAGCCGTTTTAAGACTGAGCGTAAGGCGAGAGAAGAGCCTAAACTATCGCAATCGGGGTTTATATGTCCCGCTATGAAGAATGTTTTGGATTGTTTTATGATTTTTGATATTTGGCTGAGTTTAAAGCGGATGGATTTATTGGGCATTGCTTTGTTGTTCATTTTCTAAAGTTTTAAGTATTCCAAAAATTTTGTCTGCATTTTCATTGGTATTGTCATAGCAAAACATTATATCCGGAGTGCGCCTTAAATTTAAACGGACAGCGAGTTGATGCCTTATTTGCTTCTGCTTTGTTTGCAAAATTTGTTTTGCAACGGCTATGGAATCCGCCCCGCCTAAAACGGAATAGTAAATTTTGCAGTTTAAAAGGTCATCGCTTAAAGCAACTTTGCTGACAGTCAAAAGAGGAGGATTCAATTCTTTTATGTCTCTAATTATATCAGCGAGGCAAGATTGAATTAAGACAGAGACCCTTTCAGACCTTTTATAAGGAAGCATTTTCTACTCCAATTTGCGAGCTATTTTTTCAGTGATGAAATTTTCAATCACATCGCCTTCCTTCACATCGCTGAAATTTTCAAGCCCAATTCCGCATTCATAGCCTTTTTCAACTTCTTTTACATCATCTTTAAATCTTTTCAGCGACGATATTGCGCCTTCAAAAATTATGACATTATCCCTCAAAAGCCTCGCCGCCGCCTTTCTTTCAATAGAACCTTCAGTCACAAAACAGCCCAAGATTGAACCTGATGAAGACAATTTAAAAACTTGTTTTACCGAGGCTCTGCCGAGTATTTTTTCTTTTAGCGTTGGATCCAGCAACCCTTCCATAGCGGCTTTCACATCCGCTATTAAATCGTAAATTATTCTATAAACCCTGATGCTTATGCCTTCGTTTTCGGCTATTTTTTCAACTGCGGCGTCAGGTCTTAAATTGAAGCCGACTATCATAGCGTCCGAGGCGGCGGCAAGAGAAATATCCGACTCTGTAATAGCGCCCGCTCCCCTGTGTATTATTTTTAAATCTATTTCATTTGTTGACATTCTTTCCAAAGCATCGCATAAAGCGCCCAAAGAACCCTGGACATCCGCTTTTAAAATAATTTTTAAATTTTTAGTTTTTCCCGCGCTGATGTCTTCAAGAGAGAGATGCCTTCTGCGCCTTTGGGAATTCAATTTGATTTTTTCTTTTCTTGCGCGGGCTATCTCGCGCGCTTGATGTTCGCCTGGAACTACGGCAAATCTGTCGCCGGATTGAGGCGGCTCGCTAATTCCTAATACTTCAACGGGAGAACTGGGAGGAGCCTCTTGTATTCTCTGCCCGTATTCGTCAAACATTGCCCTTATCTTTCCATATGCCGAGCCTACTATGATATTGTCGCCGGTTTTTAGAGTTCCCTTTTTGACGAGCAAAGTAGCAGTTGTCCCTTTTTTAGAATCCAATTTTGCTTCAACTACTATTCCTTCCGCCGCTCTATCCGGATTTGCCTTTAATTCCATCATCTCCGCTTTAAGCAAAATCATTTCAAGAAGCAAATCTATGTTTATCTGTTTTTTTGCTGAAATTTCCACCATTATGGCGTCTCCGCCCCAATCTTCCGCAACCAGTCCATATGATGTTAAAGACTGCTTTACTTTTTGAGAATCTGCCGTCGGCAAATCAATTTTATTTATAGCGACGATGATAGGAACGCCCGCATCTTTGGCATGGTTTATAGCCTCTACGGTTTGCGGCATCACTCCGTCTGCGGCTGACACCACTAAAACCACAATGTCTGTGACTTGCGCCCCTCTTGAACGCATAGCCGTAAAAGCCTCGTGTCCCGGCGTGTCTAAAAATGTGATGTAATCGCCTTTGGCTGTCTTTACTTTATAAGCGCCTATATGCTGCGTGATTCCGCCGTATTCTTTTTGCGCTATATTGCTTTTCCTCAAAGTGTCTAAAAGCGAAGTTTTGCCGTGGTCTACGTGACCCATAATAGTGACAATAGGAGAGCGCTGTTTTAATTTTGACGGATCTTCAGTCTCGGCAATTTCTTGCATCTCTTCAGAATATATTGACGACAAAACGGCGTCATATCCGAATTCGCTTGCGAGCAAAATAGATAGGTCTGCATCTAATCTTTGATTGATTGTAGAAAGACTTCCTAAAGAGATAAGTTTTTTCATTATCTCGGCGGGCTTTATATTCATCTTATCCGAGAGTTCTCTGACATTGGTGAGTTCATTTATTTCTATTCTGATGCGGGGCTGTTCCGCTTGCGGAGTTTTCGGGCTCGGCTCAGCAGATTCTACCGGAGGCTCTTCAATAGGAGGAGTTTGTTCAGCAACGGCGTTTATTTTTTCTTTAACTGTTTGTTTTTCTTCGGTTTTTTCAGGCGGATTTTGCTCATTTGATTTTGGCTCTATCGGCGCAATATTTATTTTTTCTTTTTGAGCGACATCGGCTATATTGGGAGGAGTTGCCGCAGCATCTGAGACTGCCGTATTCCGTTTACGACCGGCTCTTTTTGCTGTGCCTGTTGTCGTGGAAACTCCGCTCTTTGTCTTTTCGGCGGAGGTTTTCGCTTTTGGCTGTTGCGCGCTTGCATTCTTTTCTTGAGCGACATCTGTTATATTAGAAGGAATTGCCGCGGCGTCTGAGACTGCCGTATTCCGTTTACGACCGGCTCTTTTTGCTGTTCCTGTTGTCTGAGAATCCCCGCT
>JAIRQB010000005.1 GCA_031256695.1 Elusimicrobiota bacterium
GAACAGGTATATAAGCCGGCTATGGAAATTTTACAAAGCGACAAGGTTAGTATTCTAAAAATAAGCGATTACAATACGAAAGGTTTAACGGGCGGAGACAATGAGCAAGAAGGCGGATGGTATAAATTAGTCAGGGCTATGGGCGTGAACTCAAAAACAGGAGATGGCGGCGGCTCTTTTGGAATAGGCAAAGGCGCTATGTTTGCGGCTTCATCTTTGCGGACTGTTTTTTATTCAACTTTTATCAGCGATACTAAAACATTTGCTTTCCAAGGCAATGCGCGGCTTTCAAGTTTTAAAGATGAAAAAGACGATATTCGCAGGGGCATCGGACAGTTTGGCGAAGAAAAAGAAGGACAAAAAGGCATCGCTTCAATTAGAAACAGAGACGATATTCCCGAAAAATTTAGAAGGGAAGAACAGGGAACGGATATTTTTATAATAGGCTATAAACCGGCAAATGAAGATTGGTCTAAATCGCTATTGGAATCTGTTTTAGACAATTTTTGGATGGCAATTTACGATAAAATTCTCAAGGTTGATATTGTTGACGGCGTAAAAACTCTTTATGAGATCAATGACGGCGCGCTGCAAGAGTTAATCAATTCCCCGTCAAATAAATCAGAAGAGACAAAAATGTTTTATAAAGCCGTTTGTCAGCCGACGAAGAAATTTGAAAAAGAGACGGCATTATTAGGGCGAATTGAATTTTACGCTCTCATAGGCGATGGTCCAAGACAAATACAATGTATGCGCCGCCCATTGATGAAAATTTATATGTGGAAGAGGAGACCTATATCTGCTGATTTCGCAGGAGTTTTTATAGCCCGCGGCGAACCCGGAAATACATATTTGCGGCATCTTGAGCCGCCTGCGCACGATAAATGGGACAAAGCGAGAGGCGACGCAGACAGCAAAAAGGCGTTTAAAGAAATTGATGATTGGATTTACGAATGTCTTAAAGAATTAGGACAAGAAAACGACAGACATCCCGAAGAAATTCGCGGTTTAAGCCGATACCTGCCGGCAGAAGCAGATATAGAAACAGATAATTTAGAAAATCAGCCGAATGATTTAGGAGAGCAGTCAAAAGAAAATGAAAATATAGAAACAATAGAACAAAGAACAAACCTTACAGACAATGCGAAAACCGAAAATGTCATTGTCAAGCGCCGATTGTCTATTGTTAAGCCCGCGTCTGAAAGCAAAAATACAGCGCAAAAATATCCGTCTCAAAGCGGTAAAAACTCAGCCAATAAAAGCAAAGGCGTTTCATATAATCCGGCTGGAAATACAAGGCTTCTCAATCTAACCGATATGAAAACGATGATAAGAGAAACGTGGAGAAATAATGAGAGAGTGTATCTTTTAAAAATACTTTCTCAGACTGATGAAAACGGAGCAATTAGAATTACAGCGCGCGGAGAAGATGATAAAAATTATCCTGTCAATATAGTCAATGCTGTAGACAAAAACGGCAAAGAATATGAGATTGGAAATTCTGAGATAAAAGGACTTGAATTAAAATCAGGCATTGAAACAGAGATAATAATTAAATTATCAAGCCGAAGACGTTATAGATTGGAGACTGCATAATGAAACAAAATTTTCCATATCCGGTTCTCGGAAACGGGGACGACATAAAAGGCGAATTTAAAACTAAATGCGAATGGAGCATATCGGGAAATCTCATAACTGTTAATTGTCAATTTGAAACTACAAATGAATATATAAGCGAATTGATAAAAAACAAAAATGCTAAATATTGCGCCGAGTTTATATGCTCTAATACATATTACCGCAACTTAAAGACATCAGAAGACGGCGTCATTGAGTTTTCTGAACAAGCGGCTTCTTTAAAAGGAAGAGTAGATATATATTTTTATATTTGCTCCGCAAAGGAGTTAGATAATTATTACCCTGTTGGAACTCATTGTGATTTCGGCGAAGAGCCGTTCCGCATAAATACCGGAGATATTCTTGCTATAGGCGGAAGAGCATTTTTTATAGCGGATAAATCTTTTGACCCGTATACAGCGCCGATTAACTCATTTGTCAAACTTAAATATTCCAATAAGATAAGAACTATGAGCGTAGACTATGAGAAAGAAAGTATTATTATTGAATTGCCTCAAGAAGATTATGAGAAGTATCAGGCAATTAAAAATGAATCATCAGAGTTTGTAATTTCAACTGTTGTCTTGCCCGTTCTTATAGACGCTATATGCGAAATATGTAAAGAAAACAGCGCTTACAGCGATTGTCTGTGGTATGCTAAATTGCGCCAGATTTGCAGTGAAAGAAAAATTAAAACCGATAATCCTTTAAAAGCCGCTCAAGAAATACTCGGCAATCCTATTCGTAAAATTTTGAATTGGAGTTATAGCAGATTTTATTTATCTGAAGGAGAGGCTGATGAGTAAACTGATTGTTTTTTGCGGCAATTTTGTAGAGGAATTGAAGGATAGAATAGATGAGAATAAGACTTTCTACCAAACCGGCGACGGCAAAATTGATTATAGCGGTAATGATATAGTGACGGCGCGGGATATTGAAATAAAGGATACTCCCCCTATATTGTCAAAAGATGATGATATTTCTAATGCCGTCAAAGTATATGAATATCTGCCTATAGACAATACGCTGGCGGCAGATGAAAGATTGTGGGTATATATGACTCATATAACTTTTGCAAATTATGCGCGGGATAGGTGGTCAATAAAGGATGGAGAATCGTCTGAAAAAATTTCAACAAGATGGTTTTTATCCAATCAACTTGCAAAGTCAAGGGCTTTAAGACGAAATGCTGTTTCACGTTTGTGGTGGAGCGCGCATTTGACAGCGGCGCCTTGGGAAAAAGACGATTACTTCAATGAAATCCAAAACGGAGACAGATTTATTTATACGAAAGCGCTTTTAAAACTTGAAGACGCCGCTTCAGCCCTAATGGAACGCAAACTCGGTTATTCCAATAAAATTCTCATCGCTATATTGGAATATATGCGGTGTTGCGGAGAATTTGCTTACAAAAAAAGTTTTTACAGCAATTTAATAAAAGAGGTCAATTTAGAACTCGGGTATAGAAAGATGATGATTTTGAACTTTAAGGAATTGCTTGATGAGATTGGCAGTATTGCTGAAGAGATAAAGATAAATAAGATAGATGAAGACGAAAGCATAGTTTGAGAATGGCAAAATTTTAAAAACTATAGAGATTTAATTTTAGGCAAAAACAAGGAAGGGGCGGGTTTTGGATTTTCCAAAACCCGCCCTTTTGCTTTTGCCCGCCGTCCCGCGCTGAAAGCGTTGATAAAGCGCAAACCCTGGTGTCATTCCGTCGCAAGACGGAATCCATTTTGCCGTTTGCCATTACGTGCGCAAACACATAGCTCTGTCGCAATCCATTTTTAACAAAAGCAAAAGCGTTCGCTCCCAGTGTTGTCATACTCGCGCCAGCAATGCGGCTGAAAGTCGCTATTGCGCCAGCGCGGGTATCCATTTTGAAGCATTGCCTTGTTTGTCATTGTGGCGGGCGCAAACGCATAGCGCCGCCGCAATCCATTTTCACTCAAAGCCGTTAATTGATACGCCACAATCCATTTTCGCCGTTTGCCATCGTTGTCATTCTCGCGCGGAGCGCGGGAATCCATTTTAAACAAAAGCAAAAAGCGGAAG
>JAIRQB010000031.1 GCA_031256695.1 Elusimicrobiota bacterium
GTCTTGGTGTCATTGCGCCGCGCTATGCGTTTGCGCCCGTCAACTGTTTCAATGCGGAAAAAGCAAGGCAAAAATAAAAAAAGCAAAGGGGCGGGTTTTGGATTTTCCAAAACCCGCCCCTTCCCTTTTGTTGCCGTCCCGCATTCATAATTCTTAACTCTTTCAACCGCTATCGTTTTGCTTGTTCCCTTTTGCCGCCATCCCGTATTCATAACTCATAATTCTTGCGGCATAAAATTCTGCAAAATCGCTTTGCAAAGCCGCAATAGGCAAGTGTCTATTTTTGTTATAATCCTCGCGCTGTTTTATCTTTTTGTTTGAGAGACAGGCGGGCAGCGCGGCAAGCAGAAATAAGTGTTTTTTGCGCTTTATAGCGCGCAAGATATAAGTATGAGTCTTCTTGCATATAGTTTTATGCTTTGCTTTGCAGAGACGGCATTATTCTTAACTTTATAAGTTCATAAAAGGAGGTCATAATGACAACAGTTAATTATTTAAGCAATGGAGAAAGCAGGAGCGGAGTTCATTTTACAGCGCTTTCGCTTGGCGCTCAGGCGGCAAGAGGACAAGAAAAGTATGTTGAAAGGATTTCCGATGTTTTGCTTTGTAGAAAAGATTTTAAAATTCTATTCGGCAAAGTTAAGTTTTTAGGGGTAAGTCAAAGATTTGAGGATGTAATTAAAACTTTTAAAACGCCCGATAAAGAGACGCCTGCGGGTTTCCGCATTGAGAGTTGTTTAAAAGGCGACGGGCTTCTTGAATTTGATTTAGTCCGAGATATTTCTTTTGACAAAAACGGTTTAAAGCGCCCGACTGCCGTAATTTTTTCCGCAGATTCGGCAAATCCATATGAAGTTGAACCCATAGCGCCTCTGCTCGGCAATCTCACTTGCAATCCAGGCATTGTCTATGACCTTTTTATCAATAATCCGAAGGCAAATGTCGGCGGTAAATTTAAAACCCGCGATGAAGTGATGATTGAACTCGGGCGTATTTTAGGACCCGGCTGCGATATAAGCGTTGAATTAAACAATCCCTTTGAAGAAGACTTTGAGAAAATTTTAGAGGAATGCGAAACTTTTAAAAAAATCCTCACTGAATACAGGCTTGTAATCAAAGTGCCTCATACAGGCGCTGTAAATGCAAAAAATGTGTCAGAACTTCTTGAAGGCGATAAAAAACTCTCAATAGCCTACGATAAATGCGCCACAGCCGACGCTTTAAGAGGGCATAATTTGGCTATAAAACTCCGCGAATACGGATATAGAATCAACTACACTTTGATGTTTGAGCCGTATCAGACAAATCTCGCTTTGCAGGCAAAACCGTATTTCATAAACAGTTTCATAAGGCATCGCGCAAAACAGAGCGGCGATATAAAGAGAATGCTTGATATTTTTGAAATCACAAAAGACCAAAAGCAACTAATTGAACTTAGAAACTATATGCTAAACAATGATTATTTAGCCAAAGGCGATACTGAACGCGATTTATTTGACGTCTTAAAGACGGCTAATGATATTGTCAAATACCGCAATTTTGAAAATTGTTACGGCTCAGACGGTTTAGACGGAGTCCGCCACAATTTAAAAATGTTGAGGAATTGCGCTTTAAAAGATACGAGGCTGATTATCTGCTCTATGGAAGGAGAATACAATTACCCCGACATAGACAATTTAATGGCAGACCCTGAATATGCGGATATAATAGACAGGATAGTAATTACAGCCGAGCCCGCTTATCTTGCGCGTTGGACTTCTACAAATCAAGTAATCTCATATCAGAGAAGATTTATGAATGCGGCAAAAGGACAGAAATAAATAGTTGCAGTCAAAAGGTCCCGGAGCGTTTTTGTTTTATAATACGGCGCTCCGGGCTTTTTTATAGGGAAAAATAAAAGTTTAGGAGTTTCAAAATGGGAAATGTCGCATTGTTTTTTTTCGCCGTAGTTGTTCTCTTTCTGATAGGATTTTTTTTAGGCAGATTTTTTTCGCCCTCTACAAAAGATTCTGTTTTCAAAGAGAAACTATACGAGGAAGAAAAATTAAAACACCAAGAAACCCAGAAAAAATTTAACGAAGCGCAAGAGCAATTAAACAAAGCAAAAGACGAATTGAATTCTTTAAACATTTCAAAAGAGGTTTTGGAATCTCAAAAGAGGGATTTAGAATTGCAAAAAGAGTCTCAAAGAAAAGAGAGCGAAAATGTTTTGCAAAGACAAAATGAATATTTTGAAAAAATTCACAAAGAAATTGAAAACAAATTTTCCGCTATAGCCTCTCAAGTTTTAGACCGTCAAAAAGCCGATCTTGCAGATAAAAGCAAATCCATTTTAGAGCCGCTTAAATCGGATATAGCCGCCTTTAAAGAAAGCGTCAACAATTTGCGAAAAGAGGAAATTGAAAGCCATACCGCTCTTAAAACTGAAGTCGTAAAAGAAATGCAAACGGCTCAATCTTTAAATCAGATTATAGCCCAAGAGGCAAAAAATTTATCAACAGCCTTGCAAAATAAAAAGATACAGGGGAATTGGGGCGAGATGGTTTTGGAGCGCGTTTTAGAATCTGCGGGTTTTAGAGAGGGAGAGCATTTCAGCAAACAGCAGTTTTTTAACAATGAGGAAAGTCCTAATCAAATACCGGACTTTATTATAAATTTGCCCAAAGACCGCCGCGTGATTATAGACTGCAAAACCTCTATGGAAAATTATAAAAATTGGGCTAATGAAAGCGATGAAGTCGCGAAAGGAATTTTTTTAAAAAAGCATAGAGACGATCTCAAAAGACATATAGACAATTTGTCAGAGAAAGAATATCAGAAACTTTTAAAAGAAAACGGGCTTGATTTTGTTTTGATGTTTATA
>JAIRQB010000121.1 GCA_031256695.1 Elusimicrobiota bacterium
CGCTGTTTTTGGATACGATTATTTTAATTTTGACGTCACAGAAGCGCCGCACGGCAGACCGCCTGCAACGGCTACGGGCATAAAGAGAACAAACCCAGAAAAGTTTGTCTTTACTTATCAAGGCGACGGCGACATTGCCGCCATTGGAACTGCTGAAACAATACACGCCGCAAACCGCGGGGAAAATATATCAATAGTTTTTATAAATAATGCAAATTACGGAATGACGGGCGGGCAGATGGCGCCTACCACTTTGATTGGACAAAAAACGCAACCTACTCCTTTCGGCAGAGATGCAAAAAGAGAAGGCTATCCGATAAAACTCTGCGAATTGCTTGCGAATTTAGAAAGCGTCGTCTATTTAGAAAGAGTAGCGGTCTTTAATCCGCAAAACATTATAAAAGCAAAAAAAGCGATTAAAAAATCTTTTGAATGCCAAATCGCCGGGCTTGGTTTTTCTATGGTTGAAGTAATATCAAACTGCCCGACGGATTGGGGTATGACTCCTATTGATTCAATAAAATGGACTGAAGAGGTTTTTATCAAATCTTTTCCGCTTGGAGTTATAAAAGATAAAACGGCGGATAAAAACAAATAAATTCCGCAAGAATGGACTAAAAAATGAAAAAAGAAATTATTATTTCAGGCTTTGGAGGGCAAGGAGTTATTTTGGCGGGTTCTCTGCTCGCTCAAGCCGCTATTGAGCAAAATTTATACACTACTTGTTTCCCCTCTTACGGCGCTGAAATGCGCGGCGGGACGGCAAAAACTACAGTTATTATTTCAGACGGCGAAATCGGTTCGCCGATTTCAACGCGCCCTGATATTTTAATCGTTTTAAACGAGCCTTCTTTTAATAAATTTATGCCTTTGATGCGCGAAAACTCTATTGTCATCGCAAATTCCTCAATGATTCCTCAAAGCGAAAATAAGACTGCTTTCAAATCTTATTTCATTCCTTTAACAGATATTGCAGACAAAGAAATAGGAAATATCAAATCCGCAAATCTTGCGGCAATAGGCGCGCTTATAAAAATTTCTCAAGTTTTATCTTTGGATAATGTCTTAAAAGCCTGCGAAAATGTTTTTAAGAAAAAACAAAATTTTATTGAAATAAATAAGAAAGCAATTTTGGCGGGTATGGAAGCGGCGGGTAAATTGAGTTAAGACGGCGTTTATAAATAGACGGCTGATTTTGTTGAAATGAAGTTTAGGATTTATATTATCCCCTTCGGCTTTGATTTAGGCATCGTTGAGCGGACAAAGAAGCAATAGCGTTGAAAAATAAATCATAGTTTTGCCAATGAAAGACGGGCGGAGCGCGCTCCGCCCGTCTTTGTATTAGCAAGTAAAGTGTTTTGCATAATTTGTCTGATTAGCAGAGCCGACAAATTACACTTAAGCGTTTTGCTTCAAGCAAAATGCTTAAAAAAATGGAAGTTATATTGAAGTTTAGCCTTGCCCTTCTCAAAAATTTCAGCGGCTTGTCCGCTGCCGACCTTTGTTCTTTGTGTCGGCTGCCGACCTTTATTCTTGGTGTCGGCTTAAAGAAATTTTTGAAGGTAAGAGTAGAAGGATATACTGTCAAAAGGAGGTTCTATGTCTTACAATCCCTACAATGATGTTTTAACGGCTATAGAAAATGCCGCTAAAATTCTCGGCTACAATGAAAATGATTACGCTAATATCAAATTCCCCGAGCGCGAGCTCAAGGTGACATTTCCCGTCAGAATGGACGACGGCTCTGTCAACATTTTTGAAGGATACCGCGTCCAACATTCTTCTTCGCGGGGTCCCTGTAAAGGCGGCATACGCTATCACAAAGACGTTGATATTGACGAAGTAAAGGCTCTTGCCGCTTGGATGACTTTTAAATGCGCTGTCGTTGGAATTCCATATGGCGGGGCAAAAGGCGCTATCAAGGTTGACCCGTCTAAATTGTCAAAGGCTGAATTGGAGAGGCTCACCCGCCGTTTTACAGCGATGATTCTTCCAATTATCGGACCAGAAAGAGATATTCCCGCTCCAGATGTCAACACAAACGGCGAAGTGATGGGGTGGATTATGGACACATACAGTATGATGAAAGGTTATGCTGTTCCGGGCGTTGTGACGGGGAAACCCATTGATATTGGCGGCTCTGTCGGGCGCGTTGAGGCTACAGGGCGCGGAGTGATGATAAATGCCCGCGAATTTTTAAAAAAACGCGGCGAAACTTTAGTTGGAAAAACTTGCGCAGTGCAAGGTCTCGGCAATGTAGGCGGCGTAGCGGCATATTTGCTTGAGCAAGAAGGCGCTAAAATTGTAGCAGTCAGCAATAGTTCAGGCGCGCTTTACAATCCTACTGGGCTTGATATAAAAGATATATTCAATCATCTCGCTTCAAAAAGCAAATCTCTGCAAGATTATGACGGGCTTGGCGTCAAACATATAAGTAATGACGATTTATTGACGCTTGAAGTTGACATCCTTGCGCCTTGCGGTTTGCAAAATCAAATAACTGCAGACAATGCGGGCAAAATCAATGCAAAACTGATAGTAGAAGGAGCAAATGGACCTACGACAGCCGAAGCGGACAAGATATTGGCAAGAAACGGCATTCTTCTCTCGCCCGATATTCTTGCAAATGCCGGCGGCGTTATAGTTTCATATTTTGAATGGGTTCAAAACATACAAGAGCTCACTTGGGACGAGCAAAATGTCAATGGAGAATTAAATAGGATAATGACGCAGGCAATAGACGCCGTTTACGCTATGGCTCAAGAAAAGAAAATAACTTTTAGAGCCGCCGCTTATTGCATAGCGCTTTCGCGCCTTGTAAAAGCCAAACATATACGCGGAATTTTCCCCTGATATTACGGCGGTAAAATTAACAATAAGCCTTACCTAAACGAAAGAATCAGGGGAATAAATTTTCCCCTGATTCTTTTTCAGTAAAAACAAACAATATATTTAAAAATTGAGGAATAAATGAAAATTAGAACTGCCAAAGTCGGCGACGCTATGAAAATCCACGAACTTGTGGAGTATTATGCCGACAATAGAGAGATGTTGCACAGGTCATTAAACGCCATCTATGAAAATATACAAGAATTTGTAGTCGTTGAAGATGAAGGCGATATTGTAGGCTGCGGCGCTCTGCATATCACTTGGGGCGATTTAGCGGAAATTAAAGCATTAGCCGTGAGCGAAGACTATAAAGGGCAGGGATTGGGGCGCAAAATTGTTGCAACTTTGCAAAACAATGCCGTAGATTTAGGCGTTTATAAAGTTTTTGCTTTAAGTTTTAAACCGGATTTTTTTAAAAAACTCGGCTATGAAGTAATATCAAAAGAAACGCTTCCGCATAAAATTTGGAGCGAATGCATAAATTGTCATCTATTCCCTGATTGCGGCGAAACGCCTCTCCTTATAACTTTAAAGGAAGAAAAATGAGCGTCAAAAAAGCGCTAATCACCGGCGCCGCCGGGCTTATAGGCAAAGAAGCGCTTATTCCTCTGCAAGATGCAGGCTTTGAAGTAACCGCTCTTGTCCGAAAAGCGCCGAATATCAGCGGAGCGCAACAAGGCAAGGATGGGAGCGGCGTCTCTTATATAGAATGTAATCTCTTTGATACGGCAACTCTTAAAGAAACCTTTCAAAAAATCCAACCCAAATATCTTTTGCATTTTGCTTGGGCGGCAAAAGACGATTATTTAACCTCAAATATCAACTTTAATTTTCTAAAAGCAAGCCTTGACCTGTTGGAATTTTTTAGAGAAAACGGCGGCAAAAGAGCCGTTTTTGCAGGCACTGGTTTTGAATATGAATTTAAGGACGAGCCTTTAAAAGAAACAGACCCCTTAAAGCCCGCTACCGTATACGCAATGTGTAAAAATTATTTAAGACAAATAGCGCAACTCTATTGCGCGCAAAACAATTTATCTTTCGGCTGGGGGCGTATTTTTTATGTCTACGGCAGGGGCGAATATCATAAAAGGCTTACGAGCGTCATAATAAACAATTCCGTAAACAATAGAGAAACCGTGATAAATTGCGGCTCTCTTTTAAGAGATTATCTTTATACAAAAGATATAGCCTGCGCTTTTGTGAAATTTTTAGAAAGCAATATAGACGGCATAGCAAATATCTGCTCGGGCAAAGGCATAACTTTAGCGGATTACGCCCTTTTGATTGCCTCAAAATTAGGCAAAACTAAATATTTAAAAATTTTAAACGAGGATTTAAAGCAGCCGCCTATCATAGTCGGCGACAATAAAAAGTTGACTGAAGAAATAGGCTATAAAATTCAATACAGTTATGAGACGGCTATAGATGAGATTTTGCAGGAAATAAAATGATAGAGATTTCTTTTTGCATTCCAACATACAATAAAGGCAAGGGCGGATATTTGGAAGCGGCATTGGATAGCATTCTTTGCCAACTTGACGCGGACATAAAAGATAAAGTTGAAATCTGCATATCTGACGACGCTTCAACTGACAATACGAAAGAAATCATTGAGAATTATCAAAAAAAATATCCAAATATAAAGTCTTTTTATTTTGAAAAAAATACGGGGGCAGGACGCAATTACTGTCATAGCATTTCTCTTGCAAGCGGCAGATACATTTGGTTTATGGGCGGAGATGACATTGTTGAAAAAGACGGCATCCGTTATATTTTATCTGAAATCAAAAAAGACGAAGATATATTTTTTTATCTTGCCGACCCGTTTTTGTGCTTTAACAATATGACGCAGAAACGCAAGGTTGTCCGCAAAACATTAAAAAAAGAAATAATATTAGACAGTTGTAAAGATATAATTTTAAATGCGGCTTTAGATGTGGGACAAATTTCATTTATAATTTTTAGAAAAAGAGATTGGGATTTAGTTGAAAATTATGAAAGATTTTATAGTTTTAGCGCGCCGCATTTCTATCATATTTGGACAGTGTTTAAGCGCGGCGGAAGATTTAAATATCTTCCAAAGGAAGTATGCTCTTACAGGTGTGAAAACAGTTTTTTTGCCAAAGACGACGCTTACAAGAGATTTTATATTTTAACCGCAGAAACCCGTCAAATAGCGGAGGCTGTCTTCGGTAAAAATTCTTGGGAAGTAAAAGAAATAGATAAGACAATTTTAAGAGAGCATATTTTTACCGCTATTGTTTTTTTCGGCAAATTGACGCGTCCGCATCCTGTAATTTTCAGCATAAAAGCGGCTTGCTTGATGATAAAACTCTACGGCGCAAACCCGTTTTTATATTTATATTCCTATAAAATCATTCCCGCGCTTTTATGCCCCGCTTTTATTTTAAAATTTATTAAGGCTGTATATAGAAAGATAAAAAAATAAAGGAGAAGCAAAATGTTTAAGTGCCGATTTTGTCAAAATACTTTAGAAGTGTGTTTTGCCGATTTAAATACGGCGCCGATAGTCAACAATTATATAGCGCAAGAGGATTTATACAAAGAGGATATTTATTATCCGCTAAAAGTTTTTGTCTGTTCAAAATGTCATTTAGTTCAAACCATTGACTTCAACCCCGCCTCTCAAATTTTCCACGAAAATTACGCTTATTTTTCTTCTTATTCAAATTCTTGGCTAAAACATTGCCAAGAATACGTTGATATGATAATTGCAAAATTATCTTTAAATCAAAATTCCTTTATTACGGAGATAGCCAGCAATGACGGGTATTTACTTCAATATTTCAAAGAAAAAAATATCCAGTATTTAGGCATAGAGCCTTGCAAAAGCGTAGCGGAGTCCGCAAAAGCCAAAGGAATAAACACTTTAATTGAATTTTTTAATCTTAAAACGGCAAAAAATTTACAAAAAGCGGATTTGATTTGTATGTCAAATGTTTTAGCGCATATCCCTGATATAAATGATTTTACGGCGGCAATTACAGAGACATTAAAGCCAAAAGGAACGCTCACAATAGAATTTCCTCATCTTTTAAACATCATAAAATTCAATCAATTTGACACTATTTATTTAGAGCATTATTCATATTTGTCCTTGCTCTTTTTGCAAAAACTTTTTGACGCCCATAATTTGCGCATTTATGATATTGAGGAATTAAATACTCACGGCGGTTCTTTAAGGATTTACGGCGCTCATAGAGGAAATCAATCTATTGCGGTAAACAAAGAAAATATAGATAGAGTTTTAAAGCAAGAGACAGATTTAGGGCTTGATAAAATTGAGGTTTATAAGAGTTTTAATGAAAAGATGAAAAAGACAAAAAGAGATATTTTGTCGCTTTTAAATGAAATTAAAAATAGCGGCAAAAGCATAGCGGCATTCGGCGCAAGCGCAAAAGGAAATACTCTATTCAATTATTGCGGCATATCAACTGACTATATAGATTATTCCGTAGACGATATTCCGTATAAGCAAAATAAATTCTTGCCCGGCAGCCGCATACCTGTAAAACCGCGCTCAGAGTTAATCAAAACAAAACCCGATTATATTTTTATAACCCCCTGGAACTTTAAAGATGAAATAATCGGCAAATTGGAATATGCCAAAAAAGACTGGGGCGCTAAATTTATAATACCCATACCCAAACCTGAGATAATTTAAAAATACTCATTTAGGAGAAGAAAATGGATTGCGAACTTTCTATCGGTATTCCGAGTTATTCAAGACGCAAAGAGTTGATAGAGGCATTAGACAGCATAGTCAATCAAATAGACGATGAAATAAAAGACAAAATTGAAATTTGCATAAACAATGATTTCTCTCCCGTTGACCCAAAAGACATCGTAGAGCAATATCAAAATCAATTCCCGCATATTTGCATAAAGTATCAAAGAGCGTCAAAAAATGAAGGCGTGGATATGAATTTCTACCGTTTGATTGAAATGTCAAAAGGAAAATTTTCTTGGATTATCGGAGACGATGACATAATAGAACAGGGCGGCATTAAATATATTCTCAAAGAAATTGAAAGCAATAATGATATGGATATGTATTACTGCAATTTCTACGCCTATAACGGCAAAATGCAAAACAAAGTAATAGCGCCGCATAATTTAACCGAAGGCAAAAATAAAAGAGACAATGACATAGTTTTTAACAGCGCTTTAGAATGCATACAAAATATCGGCGACCTATTTGGTTATATAAGCGTTTTCATAATGAACAGAGATATTCTTTGGAAATACGCTTCTACAAAAAAATATATAGGCTCAGTTTTTTTCACCGTTTTTTATCAATTATCAGTTTTGAAAGAAACTCAAAATTGCAAATATATAGCCGTTCCGCTCGTGGGATACAGAGGCGGCAATACGTATTTTCATCAAGAAAAGCCTTGGGAATTGATGAAATTAGGAACAAATGTAAATCTCATCGTATCCGAGATGTTCGGCGAAAATTCAAAAGAGCGTGAAATTATTAAAAACTTTCGTTTTTATCTGAATGTTAAAACATTCGTCTATCACATAATCAATGCCAAGAGTTTTTACAAGAGTTTGCAATTTAGATTCCATTCTTTTTTTATTTTCTTTAAAGACTATAAGACTGATTTGAGGTTTTACTCTTTTGTTATTCCGCTGCTTCTGACGCCGCGGCTTATTATCGCTCCGTTAAAAAATATCTATAAAAGAATCAAAGGATAAAATTCTAATGTTTAATTTAGCGAAAAAAGTTTTAAAGCGGTTGCCTCTGTTGAAACAGATTAAAAGGTCTGTCTTTGATTGGAAAGCGGATCCTAAAAAAGATGTTAAATTTTTTAGAAAAAATATAAATAAAATCAAATTTTTATTTCAGAACTCGTCTTTAATGCAAAAACTTATATTTTATTGCGGGCATCAATCGGTTTTAATAGACATATCGGGGATATGCAATGCTAAATGTTTATATTGTTGTCAGGGCAGCGGAAATCATAAAAGTAAAACGGCTTTTATGACGGCAAAACATTTTGAACAAATAATAGACCATCTCTTAAACTTGCAGATTTTGGGGCAAGACAATAATACAGTCGCTCTTATAAATTGGGGCGAGCCTTTTTTAAATCACGACTTTGACAATATCTTAAGCGTTTTAAAAAAGAACGATTTGAAATGCGGAGTTTCTTCTAATTTTATTAAAGAGCCTGAAATATCTGACGGCAATTACGGCGTTATAAGAGACGTCTGTCTTTCTATTTGTTCTTTAAAACCCGATAGATACAAAAGGATATACGGCGCAGATTTAGAAAAAGTTTTAAACAACTTTGACAAATTTTTATCTAAACAAAGGCTGTATAGCCCGCAAACAAATGTGAAAGTCAACTGGATTAAATATAAATTCAATGCCGATGAATTTGAATATTCTAAAAAGTTTTTTACAAACAAACTTTTTGCAAATTCAGTAAAAACGGATGCCTCATATGCCCGCAATGCGGATAAGACACACACCTCCCCCCCCCCCCGTTCATTTTCAGCCCTTTTTGTCCGACGACTATTACGCTTATATAAACGACGGATACGATTTAGTAAATATATATCAATCGGGAAAAACAATCGGTTACGATAATGAAGCGATGTTTAAAGACATAGACATTGAAAGATTTGAAAGTTTAAGAAAATGCGCTCCTAAAAATTTTTTTTGCGGCATAAAAAATATGATTGTTATCGCGGAAAGCGGGAATTTGTCTTTATGTTGCAATGTAATGTCTAAAAATAAAGAGTATGAATTAGGCGATATCTTAAGTTTTAAGACAAAGAAAGAGATTTTTGAAGCAAAATTAAAAGCGCAAAATTCGCAATTTTGCCGTCTTTGCGAAAAAGTCGGCATACCTTATATTTTCGCTTGTCAAAATGTGAAAATATGATACCGCAAAATTTTAAAAAGGAAAACAGAAAATGGCTTATGAAATCTCAATTTGCATAATAGAATGGGAAAGAAGCAAACATCTCTCTTTATTATTAGACAGCATAATAAGTCAAATAGACGATGAAATAAGAGACAGCGTTGAAATTTGCATATCTGACGACGCTTCTACAGAAAATATAAAAGAGATAGTTTCTATTTATAAAACAAAGCACCCCCACATAACTTATTTCAGATTTGAAAAAAATATGGGTTTTGATTGCAATCATTTAAAAGTTATTGAAATATCCAATGCTCCGTTTTGTTGGACTTTCGGCAATGACGACATTATGCTTGACGGCGCTTTGAAATATATGCTGAAAGAAATTAAGGAAAATCCCGATATTGATATTTTTGTAGGAGATGCATTGATATACGCTGATTCGTCTGAAACTATGTTTAAAAAAACGCGCAATATCAGAAAGCCCGTCAAAGATTTTGTCTTTGAAAGC
>JAIRQB010000141.1 GCA_031256695.1 Elusimicrobiota bacterium
CGATTATCAAAAATTTTTTTTCATATTCAATAAGTTGAGCGACAAACTCTCTAAATAAACTAAAAGGCGGATTCGTGACTACTATATCCGCCTCTTTCAATAAATCTATGCACTCTTGACTTCTAAAATCCCCGTTGCTGTATAAAAACTCCGCTTTTTCAACATCCCCTCTGTCAATTCTCCCATTCTTATTTATATCCCTGCCCCTTGTAATAGTCAAAAGATAGGATAATTTGTTTTCATCAGGCTCATAGTGAGTGCAGATTAACTTCTTTAAATTTAAAGCGGTAAAGTTGTCGGCAAAGTATTTGAAAAAAGCGGACTCCTCGGGGTCGTCGCAATTACAATAGACTATTTTATTGTCAAAATGATTGCGATGGGATAAGTGATTGTAATTTTTTATCTCTTTTTCAATATCGGTTCTTTGAGTGTAAAACTCGTCTTTTTTGGCATTCTTGGCATCGTGGAGATTTTTATTTAGGCTCATTTTGTCCGTCCGTTGATTGTTTGTTTTGAGGAAAGGCAAAAAAGGAAAACATCTTTATTAACGGCAAAAAGCGGTGAAAGTCTTATAATAAAAATGGATTGCGCAGCGCTATGTGTTTGCGCACGCCGCAATGACACCCGGGGACGGGGATTGCGGCAGCGCTATGTGTTTGCGCAGCGCTATGTGTTTGCGCAACGCACTTGTCTCTATCAGAATTGCGCACGACGCAATGGCGCTCAATGGTTTGGCTTTTGGCGTTCGTTTGCTGTCCATTGTTCATAACTCTTAACTTTTCACTTTTAACTGCATTTTGCTCTTAATTGATAAATCGGTTGCCGACAGCGCCGGCAACCGACTCCGAAATTCTCTATTCTTAATTCTTATTTCTTAATTTCTCAAAGCAAAATGTTCAGCGGGTTTTCCAATAAATCGCGTAAAACTGCGGCGAATTTCGCTCCAACCGCTCCGTCCATTAAACGATGGTCTATTGTCAAAGCAAATTTCATTACTTTTTTCTTATAGACTTTGCCTTCAGCGTCAATATCTATTTCATCTAATGCTGCGGCTACTCCTAAAATAGCGCAATTCGGCTGATTGATTATTGAAGTAAAACTTTCAACTCCATACATTCCTAAATTGGATATTGTAAAAGTAGAGCCTTGATATTCGTCCATAGAGAGTTTATTTTCACGAGCGCGTTTTGCCAAATCTTTAGCCCTTTTAGAAATAGTCTCAATGCTCAATTTATCGGCATCTCTTAAAACAGGAACTATTAAACCCTCGTCAAGAGCGACTGCTATGCCTAAATTGACATTTTGATTATAGACTATCTCATCGCCGTCAAGGCTTAAAAGCATTTCTTTATGCTCAGATAATACCCGCGCCGCCGCTTTTAAAATAAAATCATTGACAGACAGCCTGTCCTCTTTTTGCCGCCCTTCATTTATTTTAGCGCGCAAATTTAAAAGAGGGTCTGCATTTACTTTCATATTTATTGTAACAGACGGAATTTCCATAGCGGCAGCGCGCATTCTCTGCCCCACAGTCTTTCTCATACCTTTCAATTTCTCTCTGCGGACTTCCGCTGAAACAATTTGAGTTTGAGAAATGCTTTGCTCTGCTCTTGCTGTAGGATTTTGCGTCGCTGTCAAAATATCTTTCTGTATTATCCTGCCGCCGGGTCCAGTGCCTAATGCTGTTGCTGGATTTATACCCATTTTTTGAGCAGTTTTTTTAGCAAGAGGCGATATTTTTAGACGTCCGCCTTCCATAATAGCGGGAGCAGAAGAATCGGGCATTGTTTTTGCCGCCGCTGAAACAGGCGCTTGCGCTTCTGTTTTTGCCGCGGGCGCCGCCGCCGCTTGCGAAGAACTGCCCGGCGCCTTTTCCCCTGCCGCTCCTATATATCCTAAAACTCCCATTACGGGGACATCTTGCCCTTCAGTAGCGGTGATAGCGATTAAAACTCCATCTACTTCGCTTTGAATTTCACTATTTAGTTTATCCGTTGTGATTTCAAGTAAAATGTCGCCTTTTTTTACTTCATCTCCGACTTTCTTATGCCAAACCCCAACAGCGCCTTCAGTCATTGTAAGACCCAGTTGAGGCATTTTTATTTCAGTAGCCATTTTAGATTCTCCTTCTGAAAATATTTCCTTTCGCTATACATTTAACAGTTGTTTTGCCGCTTTCACTATATCGTCTACGTGGGGAAACATCACATCTTCAAGAGGCGGCGAAAAAGGCGGAACTATATTCTTGCCCGCAACACGCAAAACAGGAGCATCTAATTCATCAAATAATTCTTCTGTGATTTCAGCAGACAATTCAGCGCCTACTCCTCCGCGCCTGACGCCTTCTTCTAATGTCATTACATAATGAGTTTTGGCGACAGAAGTTTTTACCGCTTCCCAATCAAGAGGAACGAGAGAGCGCAAATCTAAAACTTCAACATTTATGCCCTCGCCGCTGAGTTTTTCAGCCGCTTCAAGAGCAAAATAGACTTGCCTTGACCAAGTGATTATAGTCATATCCTTGCCTTCCCTCTTTATATCAGCCTTGCCTAACTCTACTATATGCTCTCCATCGGGTATTTCCTCTTTTTTGGCATATAACAATTTATGTTCCAAAAACACTACGGGGTCATCGTCTCTAATAGCGGCTTTTATAAGTCCTTTTGCATCGGCTGCAGTTGAGGGACATACCACTTTTAGACCGGGAATATGCGTAAAAAGCGCCTCTAAACATTGAGAATGCTGACCGGCATTCCTGCGTCCAGCGCCCAAAGGAGCGCGGAAAACTACGGGGCATTTAACCTGCCCGCCCGTCATATATCTCACCTTTGCCGCTTGATTCATCACAGGGTCCATACAGACGCCAATAAAATCATTATACATCCACTCTGTAACAGGGCGCAGTCCTCTTAAAGCCATACCTACAGCCATACCTGTAAAACCAGATTCGCTTATAGGGGTATCCATAATCCTTAAAGGTCCAAATTCCTCTAAAAAGCCCGTTGTAATTCCGAAGACGCTCCCCATATCAGCCATATCCTCACCTAAAATCACAACATTTTTGTCCCTTTTCATTTCCTCATATAGCCCTTCTCTTATAGCCTTGCTTATACTTATCAATTTGCTCATCTTTCTACACACCTCCCATTGTCAACCGCATAGACATCGGTAAAAGCCTCGCTTGGGTCTGGATATTCTGACTTTACGGCAAAATCTACAGCCGTTGCCATTTCATCAACTATTTTCTTTTCTATATCGTCTAATTCTTTTTTTGTGGCGATTTTTTCGCTAATCAATCTCTCATTGAATAGTTTAATAGGGTCTTTTTTATGAGCCTCCTCCATATATTCTTTGGGTCTATACGAAGCGGGGTCGCCGCAATAATGCCCCTGCCAGCGATAAACTATTACTTCAATTAAACTAGGTCCCTCTCCTTTCCTTGCGCGCTCTACTGCTTTTGAGATTGTTTCATAGACATTTATGACATCCTCTCCGTCTATTGTCGCGCCCGGTATATTGTAGCCTTTGGCGCGGACTGACAAAGTTTCAGTATTTGTAACTTTATGAATAGGCACTGAAACGCCATAGCCGTTATTTTCTATCACATATACAATAGGCAATTTCCAAGCGGCAGCCATATTTATGGCTTCGTGGAATGTCCCTTGATTTGATGTGGCATCGCCGAAAATACACATTGTGACGTGATTGTCGCCGTTTATCTTTGAAGCAAGAGCAGAACCGGTAGCAATAGGAATACTTGCGCCGATAATGCCGTTTGCCCCTAAATTACCGCGCTCAAAATCAACAATGTGCATAGAGCCGCCTTTGCCTTTGCAATAGCCGGTTTTTTTGCCGAAAAGTTCAGCCATAAACTTATTTGTATTTGAGCCTTTGCAAAGCCCTTGACCGTGCCCTCTATGCGTGGTAGTGACAAAATCCGTCTCTTTTAAAGAGGAAATTGCCCCCACCATACAGCCTTCTTGCCCTATGCCTAAATGAATATTGCCTGCGAGCATTCCTTTTGTGAAACAATCAGCCGCAGTTTCTTCAAATTTCCTTGCGCGAACCATTTTCTCGTAAAACCCTAAAAGCATTTCTTTAGGATATTTGCTTATATCGCTCATTTAAACCTCCTTGTTGGTATTGAACTCCGCTATACATTCAAAAGCCCTTTTTCGCCCATTCGGGCGAGGGCTTTTGAGATTAAGGAATCGCAAAACCTCGCAAAAATTTTAGTAATAAAATTTCAATTTTTGCTTCCGTTTTGCTCTTTTTTATATTTAGCGCTTACGCTTTTTTCTGATGCTTCCGCTCCGCTCTTCCTTCAAAAATTTCGGGCGCCGCCTTCGTTTTGAATTTTTATTTGCCGTTAATTCTCAATTCTCAATTTTATCAATCAACTTCTATATGCAAAACAGCATTATAAACTTCTGCCATTACTCCATTTGCCGCCGGTTTATATCTGAAACTTATATTTAAATCTTTTCTTGCGCCGGCATTAAAACGATATGTCTGAACAAGAACCCTGCCGTTACAGCCGCCAAGGCATCTCTGCATTGGCGCGCCTATTTCTGTATATTCCCAATCAAGAGCGGCAGAAGTGCCTTCTCTATTATTTATTATGCTCTCATACCTTCTATTAGCGCAAGGAGGTCTGCCAAAAGGGTCATAATAAACAAGATGACTTGTATTTTGCGAGCCGCTTGAATCTCTATATTCCTCTGCATTGCAGTGTTGTCTGTAAATAAATTGTCCATCAACCTCATATTCAATAAATAGACCATATTCTTTATCTGCCAATAATTTAACGGTTTTATCATTAGGAGCATTTGTAATTATTTGAGGGTCAGTTGGATTTAGCCATTGCGGGCTACGTTGCGGGACATAAAACACCGTTATTTTAAGTTCTTTGCCGTCAAAATAACCCTCAAAAACTACTTTTGAATCGCTTATAGATTGGGGAAATGCGGGAGGATTATTGCCATCATTCCCGTTATTCCCACTGCCGCTGCTGCCGTCATTCTCATTCCCGTTTCCATTGTTCTCACTGCCGCTATTGCCGTCATTCTCATTCCCATTGTTTTCATTGACATTATCTTTTTTCTGTTGAGCCTCTGTCCACTCCGTTCCCATAGCGCTCTCTTTTAGAAATTTATTGGCATCATCACAAGAAGACAATATCAGAGCAAGCGCCAAAGTGAAAAATACGGCTATTCGGTTTTTCATTTTTTATCCTTTATAGAGTTGCCTTAACGTCCGCCGCCCGCTAAATTCGCCATAAACATCGTAAGTTGCGGTATATAAGTGATAATAATAAGCGCTATTATCCCCGCTATCACAAAAGGAATAATCTTTCTAATGACGTCAATTACCGGTATATTTAGAATGCTCGCGCCCACATATAAATTTACTCCCACAGGAGGCGTCACAAGCCCTATAGCCAAATTTACAGTCATAAAAACGCCGAAATGTATGGGGTCAATGCCCAGTTGTTTGCAAACAGGAAGCAAAACGGGAACAAGTATATAACAGGCGGAATTTGCATCTAAAAAACAGCCCGCTATTAAGAAAATGATATTGACTATTATGAGAAGTATGATTGGATTGTTACCGCTAAAAGCCAGCAAAGCCTCTGAAACATCTGTGGCTATATGAGATGTAGTGAGAAGCCAAGCAAAAACGCTGGCGCAAGCGATTATATACATAACCGTAGCAGACATCACAGCGGCATCAACAAAAAGTTTTGATATGTTTTTTAAATTGATTTCTTTATAAATAAAGATTCCGACAAATAAACCGTAGATAATTGCAACTCCGGCGGATTCTGTAGGCGTAAAAACGCCGCCATAGATACCGCCCAAAATAACTACGGGAGTTAAAAGCCCCCAAACTGCATCTTTAAAAGCATCCCATCTCTCTTTTGCAGAGGCTTTAGGCTGTTTTGTAATGCTGTCTTTGCGAGAGCCATACATAGCGGCAAAAACAAAAGCCGCTCCCAAAAGAATACCGGGGAAAAGCCCGCCTGCAAAAATCTTTCCTACTGAAACATCGGCAATAGAAGCATAGACTACGTATAAAATACTCGGCGGAATGATAATGCCGATAGCGCCTGAAGAACTCATAAGAGCAGTTGAAAGCCCTTTATTATAACCGGCGCTCACCATAGCGGGTATTAAAATAGCGCCTAAAGCCGCCACAGTAGCGGGACCAGAGCCTGAAATAGCGGCAAAGAAACAAGAGACAGCCACAACAACTATAATCAGACCGCTATTTGTATGTCCTATGCAGGCTGAAGCAAATCTAATCAGCCTTTTTGATATGCCGGCATATTCCATAATAAGACCTGCCATAATGAAATAAGGAATAGCCAACAAAGCGAATTTCCCAATGCCTGAATACATTAGATTAGGAAACATTTCAAGGGGAAGCGGTATCCCAAAACTTGCTGAAAGAGCCAAAACTAAAATAGAGGATAGCCCAAGCGCTACGGCAATAGGCACATTTAAGAATACAAGTATAAAGAATAATCCAAAAAGAACAAAAGCCATTTTACCTCCCCGCGGACTTTTGCTCTTTTTGAGCGGAAGTCCATTTTTTATAATCAATAAAGCCGGCTTGAACAGTTCTTATAGCGATTAAAACGCATCCTACGGGAATAGCAAGACCTTGATAAAAGACAGGCATTCTCAAAGTGGCAGTCCTTTGGTCGCTGGCTATTTGGCTGGCAAGCATATCAAAGCAGTAATAAAATAAAATCGCAATCATCAGCAAAGAGCAGAAAGTTGAAAATAAACCAAGATATTTTCTGAACTTTGGCGAGATATTTTCCGCAACAAGCCCCATAGCAAAATGAGCAAATCTCTTATAGGCGGCGGCGGC
>JAIRQB010000026.1 GCA_031256695.1 Elusimicrobiota bacterium
AGCAATGTCATATACAAAGCCTCTACTACTATCAATATAATCGGCAATGTAATACTCAGTTCGCATTTATATGACGGCGGGGCTATATATGCGGAAGGCAGCGATATAGACTTTCAAACCTGGACTGGCGCTTTGACATTAAATATAGAGAGCAATGAGGCTCGTTATGGCGGGGCAATTTATATAGTGGGCGGCAGTGGCGGCGGCAAATTAAATTTCAGCGCTGAAAATACCAATATAAAAAACAATAAGGCTCGTTTAGGCGGCGCTGTATATGGAGAGAATGGGGCATTATTGAGTTTCAGTTCAATAACAAATTTATCAATAAGTGGCAATGAAGCATTAGACGGCAGAGGCGGAATCATATATGCCAAAGATTATGGCACTTTGATACAGTTTTACGATATGGGGGCTGTTTTTACAGGAAATAAAGCGCAAGAAAAAGGCGAATCAATATATTTGGAAAACAGGGCTATAATAGATATAGAGCGCTCCACTTTGACATTTTTATCAAACAAAGCAAGTTCCGGCTCTGCGCTTTATATAGACAGGGGAGAATTTAAAGTTTCTAGGTCAAGTTTAGTTTTTGCCAAGAATTCTTCTGTTTACAAAGGCGCTGTCTATATAGAGATGGGGACCATGTCTGTTGTTGGGAGTTCAATCTACTTTTTAGGCAATAGCGCGCAAGCCGGCTCGGGCTTATATTTATTTAGCGGATATGCGGAATTTGACGGATATGAAGTTAGATTTACCAGCAATGTGGCAGACAGCAGCGGAGCGGCAATTTTTGCAGATTCAAATTCTACTGTGGTGTTTAGGACGAGACTTGTGGATTTTTCATACAACTCTTCAATGAATGGGCGCGGTATTTTATATTGGAATAATGCCGCTGTGGAATTTAGCACAAATATATATAGGATAACTGCTGTAAAGAATTCAGCCTCTAATGGAGGATTTTTATATTTAAGCGATAAAGATTTTGTAATAAAGTCAACGATAGCCGATATTATAGGCAATCAGGCTTCAGTTGACGGCGGAGCCTTATATTTGACGAATGCTCAGATAGATTTTGAAGTATTGTCTACTGTGACTTTTGAAGGAAATAAGGCAGGCAGAAATGGCGGCGCTGTATATTTGGACAATTCTACGGGTATTTTTAGAGGAACTACAATCAATTTTACCAGCAATGTAGCGGTAGACGGCGGGGCTATTTATGCAAAAGGCGGCAGCGACATCATATTTTTAAATGAGAATATATATTTTGAATGGAATACATCAATTAACGGAAACGGCGTCATCAGATGGGAAGACAGCGTTTTAAATTTCAGCAATATGCAAAAAATGGCGGCATATAAAAATCAGGCTTTAAATGGAGGATTTTTATATTTAAATGACAAGACTTTGGTATTTAATACAAATATCTTAATAGCCAGCAATACTGCAAGCAGCAGCGCTCTTGTAAGCGATGCAGGCGACGGCGGCGGCTTATATTTGAAGAATGCCAGCGGTATAGATTTTACCGATGCTTCCACAATAGTTTTTGCCGGCAATATTGCAGCAAGAGCAGGCGGCGCTATCTATTTGACAAATAGCGAAGGAACTTTTGCCGGTTGGGATATAAACTTTTTTGGAAATACGGCGGAAACTGCGGGCGGGGCAATTTATGCCGTTAGCGGTTCTTCTATAACTTTTAGCAATACAAGGACTATTTTTGACAACAATGAAACTATGTCAGGCAATGGCGTAGTATTTTGGGAAGACAGTAATGTGATTTTTGCCAATGTGGTATTTTTAAGAGCATTAAATAACAGGGCTGTAAACGGCGGTTTTTTATATTTAAACAATAGGACTATGAGATTTGAGACTAATACCTATATAGCCTCAAATACGGCAAAGGCAGGCAATGGCGGCGCTATATATTTAAGTAATGCCGAAATGACTGTAAACAGAGACAGATTAGGCGAAAGAATTGAATTTTCCAGCAATGTTGCTAAAAGCTCTGTCGGACGTTTTGGCATTGGCAATGGCGGCGCTGTGTATGCAGACCGCTCAAATATGTCTGTATTTGGGACGACAGTTGTTTTCTATGGCAATATAGCGGAATCAGCCGGCTCTGCAATATATGGAATAGATTCCAGGATATTGATAGAAAGCGAATACACTTTTTTCAGATTAAATAAGAGCAGCGGAAATGGGACAATATATATAGAGAGGTCATTTTTAGATATAGGGCGCGACCGTCCTTTGCAGGAATTGGAGATAACAAGCAATACAGCAGGCAATGGCGGCTTTTTATATATAAAGGAAGGCGGTTTTAACTATAAAATATCCGCTGGAATAATAAATATGAGCAGCAATACCGCTGTTGGCAATATGTCGGGCAGCGGCGACGGCGGAGTATTGTATTTAGAAAACAGTTCAATCACTTTTGAAGGGAAAGGCGTGGAATGGGAATACAATAGGGCGCTTTCAAGCGGCGGCGCATTGTATATGACTGCTTCCAAGTCTGAGATGTCTGAAACCTCTTCTGTTTTTAGAGGCAATAGGTCGCAATACGGCGGCGGCGCTATCTATGCAGGAAACGGCTCTATAATTTCTTTCAGAAATAAGGGAATCCTTTTTGACAAAAATATATCTGAAAACGGCGACGGCATAATATATTGGAAAAACAGCGTTTTATCTTTTGGAAATGGAGTTGAATTGCTGACGGCTTCAAGCAATACTGCAAACAATGGCGGCTTTTTATATATAGACGGCGCAATTTTTAATTATGACACTAAATCAATTTTTACATTCAATAGCGCAAGAGGCGCAGAGGTCAACGGAATTAGGGAGAATGGCAGCGGCGGCGCAATTTATATGAATGCTTCCACTGTAAATTTCAGCGGAAGGGCAGAACTTGAGTGGAGTTATAACTATGCAGTTTCAAGCGGCGGCGCTTTGATTGCAAATAAGCAGAGTTTTGGAGATTTCAGAGGGGCGGAATTAAAATTTGCTTACAATACAGCCGAATACGGCGGAGGAGCCGTCTATGTCGCAGGCGGTTCTACTTTGATTTTCAGCAATAATCATTTAATTTTTGAAGGCAATAGGTCTATACACGGCAATGGCGTTTTGACTTGGGACAGCAATTCAAGAGTGATTTTTGACGATTCTATGAGCAATTTAGACGCTATAAGGAATACTGCTGTAAACGGCGGATATATATATGTTAGAGACGGATATTTAGAAGTTGACAATATAGAGACGCGGATGATAAACAATACCGCTGAAGAAAACGGCGGCGCCATATATGCCGAGAGGTCTACGATAGTCTTTACCATACCCAACCTTCTCTATTTTGAATTAAATACTGCTATGGACTCCCGCGCGCTCGGTTTTGGCGGCTCAATATATTCAAGTTATACTTATATACTGTTTAAGGGATTAGATTTGTTTTTCACTTCAAATTCTGCTGTAGCAGGCGCGGGCATATATGGAGATTGGCAGACTCACATCCTATTTGATAATAAGCATATTGAATTTATAAGTAATGTAGGGCTTTTAGGTTCGCTCGGCGTCAATCATAATTCTTTTGCTGAGTTTAGTGGCAATATTGATATTTTGAAGACATCGGCAAATTGGATGTCAAGCGGAGGTTTTATCTATGCGCAAGGCGCTTCATTGATAACGATAGATGCCAAAGAAGTTCAGATACTCAGTAATATATCAACTAATGCAGGCGGCGCTTTTTATATTGTTGATAATTCAACGGTCATTTTTGGCGGCAATACTAAAATGGCTGTCAGTTCAAATACGGCAAAGTTTGGCATAGGCGGCGCAATTTATACAAGCGCTTCATATATGGAAATGAATGCCAATGAAGAGATGTTTAGATATAACTATTCTTTAAGTTCAGGCGGCGCCGTATATGCGGCTTGGGGTTCAACTATAGTTTTCAACGGCGATTATGTGAGATTTTATGACAATACTGCTGAAATGGGCGATGGGACAATCTTCTGGAGCAAGAGTTTAATAGAATTTACAAACAGAATGCAGAAATTGGAAGCAGTAAACAATACCGCTGTAAACGGCGGTTTCGTTTATGTCTATGACGGGAAATTTAATTTGGATACTAATGCTTATTTTGCAGTAAATACAGCCAGTTCAGGCAGCGGCGGGGCATTTTATCTAAATCAATCAACTATAACTTTCAGCGCAAATGCAGGCGTTGATTTTGAAGCAAATATCGCCAGCGTAACGGGCGGCGCTATTTTCTCTACATCTTCTTTGATAGTTTTTGAATTCAATTCAGGCGTCAATTTTAAAGACAATACTGCAAGGTCTGGCGGCGCTATAGGCGCAATCAATTCAATTGTAGATTTTAACACTGATATGGAATTTGCCCGAAATACGGCTATGAAAGACAATAATGGAGTAGGCGGACGTGGCGGCGCTATTTATTTGGGCGGCGGCGGGAATATAATGATGTTGCGCGGACGCAATATGCTCTTTGACAGCAATATAAGTTATTCAAGCGGCGGCGCTATTTATATAGGCGATGACAATAATCTTTTGGGTTTTGACAAATCAGCAGGAATTTTTACAAACAATACAGCCTCAGATGCCGGCGGCGGCGTATATTTAGAGAGCAGGTCAACTTTTAGCATAAATGAATCCAATATGGAGTTTGGATACAATCTCGCCCTCAATGGCGGCGCTATAAATTTACAAAATGACGGCTGGTGGAGCGTTGAGCGCAGTTTTGTGGATTTCAATAATAATAGCGCGAGCGGATTAGGCGGCGGGGCGCTGTTTATGGGAACATTTGCAAGGGGACAAGTCTCTAACAGCGCAATGCAATTTATAAACAATGCGGCAAGCAGCGGCGGCGCAGTTCATATGACAGGGCAGACTTGGCTTGGTTTTAGCGCTTCAACGGTAATATATGACAGAAATCAATTCAGCAATGTAGGCGGCGGCATTTTTATAAATAACGGCTCTACTATGATTTATAACAATAGGTCAGTAGTGTATTTCAGCAGCAATATAGCGGCAAGCAGCGGCGGGGCAATTTATGCTACGGGAGATTCTTATATAGATTTTGATGTTGATTTATTGGAATTCAGATATAACCGCAGCATAAATGGATACGGCGTAGTTTATGAGGATGCCGTTTCAACTGTGGATTTTTCAAAGGCAAAACATATAAGGGCTATAGGCAATGACGCTTTAGTAGGCGGTTTCTTATATATTGACGGGCGCATAAAGAATATAAACGGCATTTTAGAAGTTATAGAAAATACGGCTCGCTCAGGCGGCGGCGGCGGTATGAATATAATAAATGCATCAGATGTAAATTTGGCGGGTTATTCTAGTTATTTTATAAGCAATACGGCGGTAACAAGCGGCAGCGCCATATATTTAGACAATAACAGCAAAATGACTCTTACTTCTAAAGAAGTAAAGGTAAATTATAATAGGACTTCAAATAGCGGTTCCGGCGCTGGGGCAATTTATGTCGGCGCTTCAAGCATAATTTTTTCAGGCATTTATAATGGAGTCAACAAATTGGAAGCGCTCGGCAATAGCCACACAGAAGGCGGTTTTATGTATATCTTAAACGGCTATGCCAACATAGATGCGGGTCTTTTGATACACGACAATGAAGCGGGAGTATACGGCGGAAGCGGAAAAGGCGGAGCATTTTACGTAGAAAATGGATATTTGAGATTAGGGCAAGGATGGGCAAGTGAAACGAGCGAAATATCGGGCAATAAGGCTTTTGGCAAAGGCGGCGCGGTTTATGTTTTAAATTCTACTGTTTCAATAGAAGCGGAAGTAATGGATGTCGTATTTGAGAATAATATCAATCAAATCAGCGGAGCAATATCTGAAAATGATTTATATATGGACGAACACAGTTATGCCATCTTGCGCGTCCAGCAAAACAATGTCAACAGCAATGTGAGATTAAAAATGCTGAGCGGTATTATTGGAACATCAACTGACAGCAAGATAGACAAGAGCGGGACGGGAGTTTTGGAATTAGGCGGTTTTATACGCTATGGCGGGCTTCTTTCTTTAAAAGAAGGCGCTATAGAAATCAACAAGGAAAGGACCACCTTGGTATCTTTTGACAAAATGAATATAGATGCAGGGGCAAGATATGGGACATTATTGCATAGCGGAATTCATCAAACTTGGACGGGGTATGCCGATATAAAAGGCATTTTGGAGACGGGCATAGATTATATAGGCGGCGAAGGCGACCTTTTTATGAGCGAAGGCGCTATAGATTTGGATTTAAATACCAGCAGCCTTACTTTCAAGGCTCATAATTTTACAAGCAGGCAAGGGAACGATGCAAAGCAGGGAGTAATGAGCATAACTATAGTGCGCGCTCCCGTTATAAACGGATATTTCAGCAATTATATCGGCGACAGCATTTTTGAAAGCGCGCCTGACAATCCTTTGTGGTCGCGCTACAGCATAAAATATATAAAAGGCGGCAGCGATGGATATGACAGAGTGAATTTGGAAGTGGAATCAGAGTTTAAATTTGGCGGCGCAATTTTTGATATGACGCATAATCAAAACGAAATAGCGCGCTCAATAGAAAATGTCAAAGAGACCAATAAATTAAATCCGTTTTTATCATCTTTGGCTGAGAGAATTAGGGCGGAATATGAAGACCCTGCCAAGTCTTATAAGAATTATGCTGAAATAAAACAAATTTTTGACTCTATGACAGGCAAGTTCACAATCAATATGATAACGCAGGCGGCAAATAGCGGAAAAGAGAGTTTATACACTAAAGTAAAAGAGGCTTTGCGGGAAGAGGACAGGCAGACTATTTTGCAATCTATTTGGATAGAAGGCGGCGGTTTGCAGATAAAAAGAGACGGCGAGATAGGCTATGGAGAGGGATATAGATTGTTCGGAGAGCGTTTAAGGGCTGGTTTCCCATTGTGGAGGGGCGACCACGATTTAGGATTATTTTTCGGATACAGCAATTTTGAAATCAAAGAGGGACCAGACAG
>JAIRQB010000084.1 GCA_031256695.1 Elusimicrobiota bacterium
AATCTGCTCATTTAAAATCACTCATCCTTAAAAAACTACCAAACATATCCTATGATTTCCCCGCCAATTTTTTCCTTCCTTGCATTTTCATCAGTAAGCAAACCTTTTGATGTTGACACTATTGCAATGCCTAATCCGCCCATAAATTTAGGCATATCAGAATATCCCTTGTATATTCTCAAACTGGGCTTTGACCCCCTCTTAATCCCTTGTATCACTGACTTTCCATCAGGCACATATTTAAGATAAATTCTCAAAATTCCCTGCTTGCGGTCATCAATATTTTTATAATTTGCAATATATCCCTCGCTCTTTAAAATTTTAGCAACTTCAATTTTAAGTTTTGAAGAAGGGACATCAACCTTTTCGTGCAATTTTGCATTGGCATTGCGAATTCGCGTAAACATATCAGATATAGGATCCATTATCATTGAAACAACCCCTTAAAAAATTTTACCAACTTGATTTTGTAACACCGGGTATTTCCCCATTGTGCGCCAATTTTCTTAAACATATCCTGCACAGCCCAAAATCTCTATAGTATCCTCTTGGTCTTCCGCACAGCCTGCATCTGTTTCTATAACGGGTAGAAAATTTTTGGGGTTTTCGCATTTTTGCTTCTGCCGCAATAGTAGCCATATAAATATGCCTCTGTTTTTTTATTTAACTTTTTTGAATGGAATTCCTAAAAGTTCAAGCAATGGTTTAGCGTATTTATCGTCTTTTGCAGTGGTAACTATAGTGATATTCATACCTCTGGCTTTGTCCGATTTTTCAACGCTAATTTCCGGGAAAATATACTGCTCTCCGATGCCTAAATTGTAATTGCCCCTTCCATCAAAACCGCTCATAGCAAGCCCTCTAAAATCTCTTATGCGCGGAATGGCAATATTGATTAGCCTGTCTAAAAACTCATACATCATAGATGCTCTCAATGTAACCTTAACGCCTATGGGCATACCTTGCCTTATCTTAAAATTTGAAACAGACTTCTTTGCACGGCAAATTGCAGGCTTTTGCCCAGTAATTGCAGCCAGTTCTGCAATTACAATATCCAAAACTTTTATATCGTCTTTGGCTTCCCCAACTCCGACATTTATAACCACCTTGTCAAGTTTAGGAACCTGATGAACATTTCTAAAATTAAACTGCTTCATCAATTCCTCTACTACAACATTCTGATAAAACTCTTTTAAACGCGCAGTGTTCATTATAAATCCTTATTGCCTCGCATTCCGCATATTAAACTCAACAACTTAAACTATCATCTCTCCGCATCCTCGGCAGATTCTGACTTTTTTGCCATCGGACAACTTGTCAAACTTTGGTCTTGCGGCGCGCTCGCATTTAGGACATACAAGCATAAGATTACTGATAGACAACGCCGCTTCTTTTTCTTTTATTCCGCCGCCGTCTTTTTGCGTCGGCTTCATATGTCTTTTGACAAAATTAATCTTTGAAACTATCGCTTTAGACTTATCAGGAAAAATATCAAGAACCTCGCCTTTCTTGCCTTTGTCTTTTCCAGACAAAATCAAAACCTTATCTTTTTTCTTAATTGGAAACATAAAAACCTCTGCGGCGCTTGCAATCAAACATTAAATCACTTCCGGCGCCAATGAAATTATCTTTAAGTAATTGTTTTCTCTTAATTCTCTAGCGACAGGACCAAAAATACGGGTGCCTTTAGGTTCTCCATCGTCATTTATAATAACAACAGCATTATCGTCAAATTTAATATAAGTCCCATCTATACGGCGTATTTCCTTAACTGTTCTTACAACAACCGCTTTCACAACATCTCCCTTTTTTATATTGGCTAACGGAATGGCGTCTTGCACAGAAGCGTGAATAACATCGCCTATGCTTGCATAGCGACGTTTCATTCCCTTGGTAACTCTAAAACAACGGACTTTTTTTGCTCCCGAATTGTCGGCAACGTTTAAAACAGTTCTCTCTTGAATCATATAAAAATCCTCTTATGCTCTATTCAATACTTCAACCAATACCCATCTTTTGGTCTTAGAAATAGGTCTGCACTCCATTATCTTTACAGTATCTCCAAGTGCAGATATATTTTTCTCATCGTGAACAGCAAATTTTCTCCTGCTACGCAATGTTTTCTTGTATAAACTGTGCCTATAAATTCGTTCCACCGACACTAACCGCGTCTTATTATTCTTCGCACTGACAACTATGCCGATTTTATGTTTGCGCTTTGCCCGTTCAATCATTTGTTATTTCCCGATATATTATTTGTTTCCGCTTTTTTTTGACAGAGAAACGTCTTTATTCTCGCAATATCCCTTCTCAAATTTCTAATACTTAAAGGATTTTTAACTGGAGATACAGAATGTCTAAATTTTAACTTAAAAAGATCACTCTGCATATTTGCAAGTTTTGCTTCCAACTCCGATATTGACAAACTTTTACTCTCTATCCGCTCTTTAGTCTTCATTTTTTGCTTCCATCCGCTTTTAATTTAGTTTTCTGGTCTTACTAATATTTTTGTATGTATTGGAAGTTTGTTTGAAGCAAGAGTTAATGCTTTTCTAGCGTCAATCTCAGAAATACCTTCCATTTCAAACATTATCCTGCCCGGTTTAACTACTGCAACCCAAAACTGCGGGTCGCCTTTTCCTTTTCCCATTCTTGTTTCAGCCGGTTTTTTTGTGACAGGCTTATCGGGAAAAACCCTTATCCAAATCTTGCCACCTTTTTTGATGAAGCGCGCCAAAGTTATACGGGCAGCCTCTATTTGATTACTTTTCAGCCAAATCGGCTCTAAAGCCTGAAGACCATATCTGCCAAAAGACAAAGACGTCCCGCCTTTTGATAGACCTTTCATTCTGCCTCTGTGCGCTTTTCTATATTTAACTCTTTTAGGCATCAGCATATCTATATAACCTCAATATAAGCGAAATTAATTTCCCTCTGATTGAACATTTGCATTTACATTGGCAATATCTTGCGCATTCACAAGCCTTGCTTCATCAAACAAATCTTTCGCTGTCTTTTTAAAAAACTCTTTTTTAAATATCCAAACTTTTACACCAATGCGTCCCATTGTGGTATAAGCCTCTGCAAATCCATAATCAATATCTGCTCTAAACGTCTGCAAAGGAACGCGTCCTTCTTTAAGCCATTCCGTTCTAGCAATTTCAGCGCCACCAAGCCTGCCGGCAACCATAACTTTAATACCTTCAGCGCCTGCCGCCATAGTTTTTTCAATAGATTTT